>NZ_CBFHJT010000084.1:0-11258 GCF_965656025.1 Polaribacter sp. | reverse complement strand
TTTCAATCTTTAATATTTACCAACAAAGATGGTGGCTATAATTATATTCATTTTCCTAAAGGAGAAAAAGTAGATATAAATATTATACAAATTGTTAGAAAATCTTTTTTACAAAAAAGAACTACAAATGTATCTAGCTTAAACAAAAAATTATACGAAGTTTTTGTAGATACAGACCACGAAAATAGGTTTTCTAACTATGGTGCATTAAATTTAAAAATGGCCGATTTAATAAAAAAGCTAAGAAATATTAAAGGAAAAGGCATGCTTAGAATTTTAAAGATTGAATCAAAAGTCTACGAAATTCTTTCTGTGCATTTGCAGCAACATAATAAATTTATCACTGGTGTACCTTTGCCTACAAGTCTAGATAAAACTGAACTAAAAATTGTTAGAAAATTTGGCAATCAGATAGTAAAAGATCCTGCAAAAGATTATTCTTTAGAAGATTTATCTTTAAAATCTGGTTTAACACAGGCCAAATTACAAGATGGTTTTAAATTTTTATACAATAGAACCGTTACAGAATACATTAGACACATACGTTTAGAATCTGCCAAAGAAATGATAAAAAATACAGATTTAAATATTTCTCAAATTGTCTACAGCATTGGTTTTAGTAGTAGAAGTTATTTTTCTAAAATTTTTAGAGAAAAATATGGCATTACACCCAATCAATTTAAAAAGAAAGTTTTGGTAGTTTTAGACAAATCATAAAAAAACCTCAGTATTTACACACTGAGGTCCATTAATCAACCAACCACTTATAAGTTATTTACAATAAATAACCATATAGTTTTGTTTAATGTTGTTTTAAAATAACTTGAGTTACTAATTATTTTTTAAATATTTTTTTTACTAATACAAGTAAACCATATTTACTAGCAAATTTTACTGCACTTCCCAATAAACTTAGCGGTTTTAATTGATTTTCAAAATCATTTTTAATGATTTTTAATTCTTCTAAAGCAATGTCTTTTTCTAAACTATGCAATTTTAAATCTTGCTCTATTTCTTTAAAACTTTTATAATCTTTCATACCTATTTATTTAGAAAATTTTTCTGCCAAAATTTTAATTATTATGCGATCTATTTTTTTTCTTAATAGGTAAATTACAATACCAAAGATTAAAAAAATACCTCCTACAATTAAATAGCCTAGAGCCAGACTTTGTAAATACTCTCCAAGCACTACCGCTAAAGCGATAGACATAAAAAGTAAACTGATTATAAACAAAACTCCAATAAAAAATATTTTGGTTATTGTACTTATAGAGAGACTTAACAAATGAAAACTTTTGAGTTTTGCATATTTGTAAGTGGCATCTATATAGTTTTTTCCTTTTTCTATACTATCAGATGAATTGGTAAAAGTTTCAAATAAACCCATATATTAATTTCTAAGCTGTTTTAACTGATTTCTTTTCATTTTTAGAAGATAAATCTTCTTTTTGAAGCTTTCTATTTTTTTCTTTTAAGTCTTTTAATTTTGCTTCAAGAGTAGAAATTACATCTTCTGCTTTATAACTTACATTCGACATAACATCTTCTAACTGCGCATCAAACGTTTCTTTTTTCTCATTGTAAGTGCTACTTACTCTTTCTTTTAAATCATGTGCTGTTGCACTTACTTTTTCTGATATTTCAGATGCTTTGTCTGATATTTTTTCTTTGGTATCTAAAGCTTCTGCTTTTAATTTTTTTCTAGTGTTCTCTCCTTTGTCTGGTGCAAACAATATTCCTAAAGATGCTCCAACTACTGTTCCTAATAAGACTCCTGATAAATTTTTCATACTATATTTTTTAAATGGTTATACTTAATTAATGTACTACATTCGTACACAACAAAGATAATACCTTAACATTGTTTTATTTAACGCAATAAAAGTAATTGTTAACGCAAACAAATTAGAATAAAAATTTAATTTTCTGCGACAAACTTTTTTGTGCCAATTTACTAATGGCATTGTCTTTCAATTGCAATATCCTTGGGTAACCACCAGTGACTTGGCAATCTCGCATTAAAACAATTAATTTACCAGATGGTGTTAATTGCACAGTACCAGGTAAAACTGCTGATGTTAAAATAGAAGGCAACTCATTTTCTATACTTTCATTTAAACGAAAACCCATTCTGTTGTGATCTTTAGAAATGGTAAAGTTTTTTTCTAATAATTCTTTTTTTTGGTAATGATTTAATAAGTAAAATTCAGGACCTTCTGTAGCCTGTAAACTTTCGTCTTTAAAGTGATTGGTTTTTATTTTTACAACCGTATTTGTTTTCGCTTTATTGGTTTTAAAAGAAGGTATAGGTAATAAATCTCCATTTTTTAAAATGGTTTGGTCTGTAATATGTTTAAAAAAACTTCTACTATTGAACGCCTTTTTAGTTTGAAAACCCTCTTTAACAGCCACATATGTTCTAGCTCCAAATTTTGGCTTTCCAAAAGATAAAATATCATTTTTATTGATTGTAAGTAGTTGATTCATTTTAACAACAGTTCCATTGATGGTTGGCGAAAAATTTGCACCTGAAATTGAAATATAGGTAGTCGTTAAAAATTGAAAACTACAATTGCCAAAACAAATTTCTAGTACAGCACAATCTGGTGAGTTATTTAAAATAGCATTTGCCAAATCTGCAGAAACAGCATCCATAACACCCGAAAATGGTATACCTCTAGAGGCAAAACCAAACCTACCTTTGTCTTGTATACTTGAATAAAAACCTGCTTTTAAAACCTTAATCATCTAATTTTGTTTTTAAGATTTGATAAGAGTTATCTGTTATTTCTTTCTCAATATTATCGTATTCTTTTTTAGAAATACTTCTAAATCTTATTTTATCTCCAGCTTTTGCAAAACAAGGATTTTTTTTATCAATATTAAAAAACGCTATGGGTGTTTTACCAATAACTTGCCAACCTCCTGCACTTTCAGTTGGATATACACCTGTTTGTTTGCCACCAATGGCTACTGCTCCTTTAGGTACGTTTAATCTTGGGTTTGACTTTCTATTTAAAAATAATTCCTCTTTTAATCCACCTAAATATAAAAATCCTGGTAAAAAACCAATAAAAAAAACGGTGTAATCAACTTGTGTATGTAATTGTATAATTTCGGGAACGTCTATTTTTTTTCTGATTGATATTTCTTCTAAATCGAATCCAAAATCTAAATGATAACAAACGGGTATTTCCCAAATATAGTTTTTACTTTTTTTTAATTTTAGACTTGTTGCATAAAGTGCTTTTAATACTATTAGTTCATCATCAAAAGCGCTAATTGGTGTTTTAAATAAAAGTGTTAAGGAATTATATCCAACAACTAAATCAATTAATTTATCATTATATTTTGCTTGTATTTTTTGCTTAAACAATAAAATATCTTCTAATATTTTAGCATCAATAATGGGTTGCCATTCAATTAAAATCGCTTTTTTACCAAATGGTTTATATGTAATATTTTTATCCAACTAAAATATTGTTTTGTTTAAGATTACTCTTTAAGTATGAGAGTATTTCAACAGCATTTTCGGTATCACCATGTACACAAAAAGTATCTGCTTTTAGGTCTTTTAAAGCTCCAGAAATTGTTTTCACTTTTCCTTGTTCATACATAAATAACACGTGTTTAACTACTTCAACTTTATTGGTAATTAATGCATTTTTTTCTGCTCTTGCCACTAAAGACAAATCGTTATTATAATTTCTATCGGCAAAAGCCTCATATTTAATTTTTATCTGATTATTTAAGGCAACCCTTTCAATTTCAGAATTATAAGGCACATACAAATAACAATTTTGTAAATATTTTTTAGTGATAGAAATAAATTGTGCTGCTGCTTCCTTGTTTTTCGCAATAAAATTATATAAAGCACCATGTGGTTTTATGTGATTCATTTTTTGGTTGTAGTTGTTCATACAATTTAAAAATAACTCCATTTGTTGTTCGATACTATTTTTTAACTCGAAAGATGATAAGTTTAGCAACTTTCTTCCAAAATTTTCTTTATCCGGAAATGAAGGATGTGCTCCTATTAAAACTTTATTTTTAATGGCTAATTGTATTGTTTTTTCAATTGTTTTTTTGGTACCAAAATGACCACCACAAGCAACATTGCAAGAACTAATATTGGGCATTAACAATGGCTCTACATTTACACCTTCACCAACATCGCAGTTAATATCTATTTTTTTCATTAGATAAAATTAAATACTTTTAAAATTCCTTTAATACCTAAAAAAATGGTAATTCCTAAAATTATAAAACCAAAAAAGTTCTGAATTTTAGAATTGACATAGCTACCCAAAACAGCTTTTTTATTGACAATCCATAATAATGTACCAGCAATAATGGGTAATAAAATTCCATTGGCAACTTGTGCAAATTTTATAATTTCGATGGGTTTTATACCTGTTGATGAAAATAAGACTCCTAAAAAAAGAATTACAATCCAAACAAATCTGAACTTTTTCGATTTTAAACCACCATTCCATCCCAAACAGCCTTTAGCTACATAGGCTGCTGCTAATGGCGCTGTGATTGCAGATGTTATTCCTGCTGCAAACAAACCCAATCCCATAAAATATTTGGCAAAATCACCATATAAAGGTGCTAAACCTTTTGCCAAATCTGCTGCATTAGTAATTTCTAAAAAAGGGATTGCTGCTGCTGCAATAATAATTGCTATAGATACCAAACCTCCTAAAATTATAGAGATAATGGTATCTTTTTTTACGAAGGATAAATCTTCTTTTTTATGCCAACGCTCTTTTACTAAAGAGGCATGCAAAAACAAATTATAAGGCACCACTGTGGTACCTACCAAACCAATAATGGTTAAAATACTTTTTTCTGGAAATTTAGGTACTAACAATCCTTCTAAAATCTGAATGATATTTGGTTTCGTCAGTATCGCAGTTGTTAAAAAAGAAATACTCATTAAAACAACCAAAGTAATTAATGCTCTTTCTAAAAATTTATAATTACCAATAAACAGCAAAATAAATGCAATAATACCAATAACAAAACTCATTAGGTTAACTGATCTATTTGTAAAGTCTAACTGATACTTACCTAACAAACTTTCTAAACCTAAAATACCACCACTGATATTACCAGCTTCGTAAGATGCGTTTCCCACCACAATTGCAGCTAAAATTAGTAATGTAAAAAAACTTCTTAAAAAGGGTGTTTTTATTTCTTGTCTAATCAATTCAGAAAGCCCTTTTTGAGAAATAACCCCCAATCTTGCAGCCATTTCTTGTAAAATTATTGTGGCTATTATAGAAAGTAACATTGCCCATAGCAAGTGGAATCCAAAATTTACACCGGCCAATGTACAAAGGGTAACTGTGCCTGGACCAATAAATGCAGCTGCAACCAGAGTTCCTGGACCAATATTTTTAAACCAATTTTTAATCATAATAAAAAATCTAGACGAAAGATACTTCTAAAATAAAAAAACACCTCTAAATTGAGGTGTTTTATTGGGGGAATTTAAAAATTGCATTTTTAAAATGCATAACGTTGAGGACCTCCTCTACGTATTTCTTCATTTGCAAACTCTTCAAATTGTTTAAAGTTCATTCTAAATGCGTTCGATAATTTAAAGGCAGTTTTGTAATAAGCCTCATCATTATTCCAAGTAGCTCTTGGACTTAATAATTCTGTGGGTACACCAGGACAAAATCTTGGTTGAGCCACACCAAATACAGAATGTATATGATAATTTTCGTAGGTGTAATCAGACAATTCTCCATTTAAAACAGCTGTAATCATAGCTCTGGTATATTTTAATGGCATTCTTCTTCCAACGCCATATTGTCCACCAGACCAACCTGTATTTACCAACCAAACATTTACACCAGCTTCTTTCATTTTTTTACTTAACATTTCTGCATATCTAGTTGGATGTAAGGGCATAAAAGGCGCCCCAAAACAAGCTGAAAAGCTCGGTACTGGTTCTGTAACCCCAGCTTCTGTACCTGCAACTTTCGCAGTATAACCAGATATAAAGTGATATGCTGCTTGCGCTGGTGTCAACTTAGAGATTGGAGGTAATACACCAAATGCATCTGCAGTTAAAAAGAAAATATTTTTCGGATTTTTGCCAATAGAAGGCTGTTGTATGTTATCTATATGATAAATGGGATAACTAACTCTTGTATTTTGTGTGATAGAGGTGTTTGCAAAGTCTACAACACCGTTTTCGTCCATAATTACATTTTCTAAAATAGCGCCTTTTTTAATGGCTGCAAAAATTTCTGGTTCTTGTTCTTCAGATAAATTAATCACTTTTGCATAACAACCTCCTTCAAAATTAAACACGCTATTTTCTGCTGTCCAACCGTGCTCATCATCACCAATTAAACTTCTATTTGGATCTGTAGAAAGTGTGGTTTTACCTGTACCAGAAAGACCGAAAAATATAGCTGTATCTCCTTCTTTACCTACATTTGCAGAGCAATGCATTGGTAATGTATTTTTATAAATTGGGAGTATAAAATTTAAAGCAGAAAAAATTCCTTTTTTAATTTCACCAGTATAACCTGTACCGCCTATTAAAGCTATTTTTTTTGTAAAATTTAAAATCGCAAAATTATGCTGACGCGTTCCATCTATCTCTGGGTTTGCCATAAAACCAGGTGCGTTTATAACTGTCCATTCTGGAGAAAAATCTTGTAATTCTTCTTCTGTTGGACGTAAAAACATGTTATAAGCAAACATATTGCTCCAAGGGTACTCAGTAACAACTCTAATATTTAATTTGTAGTTTTTGTCTGCACAAGCGTAAGAATCTCTTACAAATAACTCTTTTTCTGATAAATAATCAGCTACTTTATCATACAATAAATCAAATTTATCTGCATCAAAAGGTAAGTTGATATCACTCCACCAAACTTCATCTTTTGTAATGGCATCTTTTACAATAAATCGATCTTTTGGAGATCGTCCTGTAAACTCACCTGTATTTACAGCAATTGCACCCAAAGAAGATTGCACTCCTTGGTTTTTTGCTAAAGTTTCTTCATGTAAATCTTTGGAAGATAATTGGTAACGAATTGTGGCATTTTTGATTCCTAAATTTTCTAACGAAATCGATTTCGTATTTAGATGTATCATTTGTATAATTTTAGTTGTGTTTCTATTAATACGTTACAAAATTAAACAATATTTCAATACACCTATAAAAACAATCACATTTTTACGAAATCTTTATTCTTTTTTATTTTTCTTTAAAAATATAATAATCATTAAAAACCAAGCAACAATAAAAAAGAGACCACCAAGAGGCGTTATAAACCAAATTGATTTTGCAGAAATTGGTGTTAATTGTATTGCATATATGGAACCTGAAAACAAAAATATTCCACAAAAAAACAAAATACTTAATGTATTTTTTTGTTGTTTAGAAAACCCAGAAAAAGTATTTACAAATAGCAAAACAATTACATGATACATTTGGTAACGAACAGCAGTATTAAAACTCTCTAACGCCTCAACCGTAAGTGATTCCTTTAATGCATGTGCCCCAAATGCACCTAAAATAATGGCAAACATTCCTAAAAAACAAGTAATTATAAGATTTTTAAACATTTATTGATGATTTTGTTAAATTTTAAACAATCAAATTATCTTAGTATCTTTACAAAAATACATTATTTCTTTATGAAAAATATATTAATTATTGGCGCAGGAAAATCTAGTTCATTTTTAATAAAATATTTGTTAGAAAAATCTGATCAAGAAAATTTACACTTAACGATTGCAGATATTTCAATAGAAAATGCGAATAAACTCATCAAAAATCATAAAAATGCTTCTACTATTATTTTCGATGTTTTTAACGAAAAACAGCGTACAAGCGAAATTAAAAAAGCCACTATTGTAATTTCTATGTTACCAGCAAAACTGCACATAGAAGTTGCTAAAGACTGTATAAAATTTGGCAAAAACTTAGTGACTGCCTCTTATGTTTCGCCAGAAATGAAAGCCTTAAACAAGCAAGTAAAAGAAAAAGGTTTAATTTTTATGAATGAAATTGGTGTAGACCCAGGTTTAGATCATATGAGTGCCATGCAAATAATAGATAAAATTAGAAATAAAGGTGGTAAAATGTTGCTATTTGAGTCTTTTACTGGTGGTTTGGTTGCCCCAGAAAGTGACACTAATTTATGGAATTATAAATTTACTTGGAACCCAAGAAATGTGGTACTAGCTGGTCAAGGTGGTGCAGCCAAGTTTACACAAGAAAGTACGTATAAATACATTCCTTATCATAAATTGTTTAGAAGAACTGAATTTTTAAATATTAATGACGAGAAGTTTGAAGCCTACGCAAATAGAGATTCTTTAAAATATAGAGAAACTTATGGTTTAGAAAATATACCTACCATGTATAGAGGTACGATTAGACGAGTTGGTTTTTCTAGAGCTTGGAATATTTTTGTACAATTAGGCATGACAGATGATTCTTACACAATTGAAAATTCTGAAAATATGAGTTATCGAGATTTTGTAAATCTATTTTTAGCATATTCTCCTTCTGACTCTGTAGAACTAAAATTACGTTCTTATTTAAAAATTGATCAAGATGATATTATGTGGGAGAAATTACTAGAATTAGACCTTTTTAATCCGATTAAAAAAATTGGAATTAAAAATGCAACACCCGCTAAAATGCTACAAAAAATATTAGAAGATTCTTGGACTTTACAGGAAAAGGATAAAGATATGATTGTAATGCAACATCTTTTTGGGTATGAAATAAATGGAAAAAAAGAACAAATTGAAAGTAGTTTGGTTGTTTTAGGAGAAAACCAAAGTTATACAGCCATGTCAAAAACGGTGGGTTTACCTTTAGCTATTGCAACTTTAAAAATTTTAAAAGGACAAATTACAAAACCAGGGGTTCAAATTCCGATTTCTAAAGAAGTATATGAACCTATTTTAAAAGAATTAAAAAGTCACGGAATTGAATTCATTGAGAAAAAAGTACCTTATTTAGGTTACAACCCTAACCATGTAATTGGATAAATAAATAGAACTTTTAAAAAGATTTGCAAAAGAATTACATTTTCAAATAAAAGTCTTTGGTTAGATTGATATAGGCTTCTGTGTATTGATGACGCTCAGTTTCAATAATTAAATGTTCTTCAATAATTGCTGATGGTTGGAAAGAAAATGCTAACAAACTTCTTTTAATTTCAACATTTTTATTGCCTTGAACTCTACAAATTCTATGCGCATGTAAATGATGTTTTTTCGCCAATTCAATAAAATCCGCTTCTTCCTTAAACGGAATGATGGTAGAGAAAACCCCGTTTTCAGATAAAATAGCCGCCACACCTTTTAGCAATTCTTCAAAAGATAAAGACGATGTAAATCGTGCTTTATTTCTTGCGCTATCACTGGTTTCAAAATCGTCTGTATAAAAAGGCGGATTCGAAACAATGAAATCATAATTTTCTTGTTCTTCTGCAATTTCTTCGGAAAACTCTTGAAACGTGGCATTATAACAATACAAACGATCTGCCCAATCTGAATTTTCGAAATTTTCTACAGTTTGTTCGTACGCATTTTCATCAACTTCTACTGCATCAATTGCCATAGCGTCTGAACGTTGTGCCAATATTAAAGCAATTACACCAGTTCCTGAACCAATGTCTAAAATTGTATCTGGAAAAAAATCAATAGTACTCCAAGCCCCCAACAAAACGCCATCAGTACCAACTTTCATGGCTGTTTTATCTTGATTTACGGTAAATTCTTTAAAATGAAATGGTTTTGACATAGGGCAAAAATACAACGAAAAAATAGGGTTTTTAACACATTGTATGGTTTTTGTATTGGTGATATCATTTTAGAAAATAATCCTTATCCCTATTTTTACAAAAAACTATATTATGAAACACTTTTACATCTTAGCCTTTTCTCTTTTAGTAACCTTAGTGTCGTTTTCGCAACAGATGCCATTAGATTTCGAAAACAGTAATCATATTTTTTTAGGATTTACGGGTGCTAGTTTTAGCCAAGTAAACGACCCCACAGATACTTCAAATAAAGTTGGGCAATTCAATAATAATGGGGCGAGTGCTAGTCAAGGTTTTTATATTGATTTAAATAGAGATATAGATGTAACGAATCAAAAAGAAATTACTTTATCTTTTTATGCTTTTGATCCAAATCAACATACAATTACGTTAAAATTAGAAAATGGAGCCAACGCAGATATAGAAGTTTTACAAACCATTGCAAGCGGAAATGCAACAAACTGGCAAAATCTTACTTTTGATTTTTCTAATGCTAAATTTTCAGGCACTAACAATACTACAAATGCCACTGGAGCGTACAGCAAATTAGTCATTTTTATAGATTTAGGTGTTACCACTGCAGGTACGTATTTACTCGATAATATTTCTGATGGCTCTACTCCTACAGATCCAAATGAATTAGATGTTGTTTATAATGATTTGGTATGGTCAGATGAATTTGATGGAAATGCATTAAACACCAATAAATGGCACCATCAAACCATAGGAATTGTTAATGGTGGTTGGGCAAATGGAGAAGTACAACACTATACAAACAGTAGCGAAAACTCTTTTGTTGCAGATGATAATTTACACATTGTTGCAAAAAGAAAAACCATTATCCAAAATGGTGTTTCTAGAGACTTTACCTCTGCTAGATTAAATTCAAAATTTGCATTTACCTATGGCAGAGTAGATGTAAAAGCAAAATTACCTGAAGGCGATGGAACTTTTCCTGCAATATGGACTTTAGGAAAAAACATTAGCGAAACTGGTGCATATTGGCAAACACAAGGTTTTGGTACAACTCCTTGGCCAGATTGTGGAGAAATAGATATTATGGAACATGGTTTGCATGCAACAAATACGGTTTCGAGTGCACTTCATACACGTTCTAGTTTTGGAGGAACAGTAAATACGAAAACAAAACCCTTAACAGACGTTGCAAATACCTATCATGTTTTTTCTATGAATTGGTCTCCAGATCAAATTGCTTTTTTAGTAGATGGGCAAGTACATTATACGTATAAAAAACCTGCAAACTTTACAGATGTTAATTCTGATGGTATTAATGATGGTTGGCCCTTTGATGACCCTCAGTTTTTATTAATTAATTTTGCCATGGGAGGTATTGCTGGTGCAGTAAGTCCTAGTTTTACAGAAAGTAGTTTGGTGGTAGATTATGTAAGAATTTACCAAAACACCAATACAGCAAGTGTT
>NZ_CBFHJT010000083.1:3505-11362 GCF_965656025.1 Polaribacter sp. | reverse complement strand
TGTTGATGGAAATACAATCTTAGATGCAAATGGAGGTAGTTTTGCTGCCGATTTAAATTTAGTAAATGGTGCAACAATTGATGTTTCTGCAAACAGTACAGTAACTTTATTAACACTTAATCAATCAAATATTACATCTTCTGCAAATACTGCTTTATCAGGAACTGTAAAAAGCAAAGGTAATTTTACAATAAATTCTTCTGCAAATCTTGATGTTACAGCAGCAATTATTGGTGTACATCAAATTACCAAAGAAGGTTCAGGAATAACACAACTAAACAATACAAACACTGGTTTTACAGGAGATATTGTTGTGAGTACAGGAGATTTACAAGCAAAAGTAGAAGCTGCATTAGGTACTTCATCAAAAGTAACTGTAAAAACAAATGGTACTTTAACTATTGATGTAAGCAATGCTATTGATGTTAAAACAGCGCTTTACACTGAAGGAGGAGCACAGTTGGTGTTAAATCAAGACATCACAATTAGTGAGTGGTATATTGATGGTGTTGTACAATCAATCGGACAATATGATGCAACTTCAAACGCATCAATTATAAGTGGTTCTGGTAAAATAATAATAGGTAGACCTAGCGAATTTAATTTTCTTGGCGGAAATTGGGATGATGCAAACAATTATTCACCAGCATTATTACCAGAAGCAGGAGAAAAAGTAATTGTAGATGGTGTAACTATTGAAGCACAAAGCGCGCCTTTTGCTGCAGATATGATGGTACAAAACGGAGGAGCTATTCGTTTAAGAAGAGCAAATTCTATCTGCGAAGGAACTGTTACTATGCAAAATGGAACAAATATACAATACGCAACAAGTGGTACAGGTTTCTATTTAAATGCAGATATTAAACTAGAAGGCGATATTTCGTTATTTATGAATAGTTCTAATTCAGCAGGTAGTACAATGCAATTGCCTGGAACTTTTTTTGGAAATCAAAAAATTACTGTAAGAAATACAAGAGATGTTCCTTATACAGCTACTGCAGATTTAGGTGGAGATAATAGCAACTTTACAGGAACATGGGATTTAACCATAGAAGCTTATGATGCTGTTAATGGGGCTTCTGCAATTAAAGGTTCTGTAGAAAATGCATTTGGAAAAGGATTAATTGATTTAGCAGTTACCAATAAAGCGATATTTGATCACGCAAAATGTGCTGGAGATATTTTAAATATGAATATCGTAGGTGCTGCAACAGCAGTTTTAAATGCAGATGTTGTGGTGCATGAATTTACGTTAAACGGAACGCAACTTGCTAACGGAACTTACAATTCAACAACACACCCAAATTTACTTTCTGGTACAGGTTCAATTACTGTAGATGCGAGCTTAAGCATAAAAAACGAGGTAATTATACAAGGAGGGTTTTTAAAGATAAATGGTGCGTTAGAAAGCCTTGATATTTTTAACATTCTAGGAAAACGTGTACACAATGCTACATCAGTAAAACAAATAAACTTAGATTTTTTAAAACCTAGTATTTACATTGTTCGTTATAAAGTAGATGGTAAAATAGGTTCATTTAAATTTTATAAAAATTAGAGTTTATAGATATTAAAAACTAAAAAAAATGAAATCAATATTTTTTAAAATAAGTTTAATTATTCTTATTTGTTGCAACAGTATAGCTACAAATGCACAAGTTACATTGCATACAATTGGCGATTCTACTATGGCTGATTATGACGAAAATACCACAGATAAAAGAGGTTGGGGTATGATGTTTCAACAGTTTTTTACTTCAGATGTTACTGTTAATAATCGTGCTAAAAGTGGTGCCAGTAGTAAAAGTTTTTACTTAGAAGCACCATATTGGTCAACAGTAAAACAACAAGTAAAAAATGGTGATTATGTTTTAATTCAGTTTGCACATAATGATGAAAAAAACGGAGGTTTAGATGGTGGAACTGATCCTAATAATCCAATAAATGGATCAGATTATAGAGGAACTTCTGCTCAAGGAACTTATAAAGAATATCTTAGAAAGTATATTGATGAAACTCGTGCCTTAGGAGCTACACCTATTTTAGCTACAGCAATGTGTAGAAAATACTTTAGTGGAAGTACAATTACGCGTAAAGGACGTCATGATTTAGGAGGAGATTTCAACCTTCCTGAATCCGATAAAACACACGATTATAGTTTTGCAATGGAAGAGGTTGCTACAGAAAAAAATGTACAATTAATCGATTTAACTTCTTTAACAAAAACGCTTTTAGAATCTTATGGTGATGCAGCTGCTACTGCTCAACTTTTTGTTTCTTCAGATTCTACACATCCAAATGCATTAGGAGCAACTTTAGTGGCGAGATTATGTGCACAAGAAATGACAAAACAAAGTATTTTAGATGCTTTTATAAATACGGCTACAGATCTTTTAATTAACCCAAGTAGTAGTGATTTTGGTGAGGCTTACACAGGGCAAGTACTTACCAAAGAACATACAATTACAGGTTTCGATTTGCAACCAGCATCAGGTAGTTTTACACTTTCTGTAAGTGATGGTTTTCAAATTGCAGCTAATAAAACAGATACCTTTGCATCTTCAATTACAATGGATTATGCAAATAGTAACCTTGAATTTTCAAAGTTTTATATCTCTGTATCACAATCAACTGGTGGTCAAAAAGATGGAACACTTACAGTTACTAATGGATCAATTACAAAAACAGTTCCTTTAACTGCTAGTTTTATCGAACTTACTGGTGGTGCAGAAGTAAATCTTTTGTGGGATTTATCTAAAGATGATAGTTATACATTAACAGGGCCTGCAACTGCATTAGATCAATCTCACACAGGTATGTATGTGCAAAGATACTCTGCACCAAATTCTAATACTACTTGGCCATTAGAAAGTGGTTATGATACAACAAGAAAAACACAAAGAAATTTATTAAATGGTGATGTTTGGCCAGCGGGTGATATTGATGAAGTATCAACACGTTACATTCAGTTTGGTATTTCAGCAAGTGAAAACACAGAATTAAATATCGATAAAATAAGTTTATATGTTGGTGGTGCAGGAGGAAGTGGTATGCGATGCCGAATTTCATATTCTAAAGACGATTTTGCAACAACTTCTGTATTGGAAGAGTTTCAAAGTATGACCTCAAATACCATGTACGCTGTTTCTAAAATACCAGTAATTAAGCTCGCTCATGGCGAAACTTTAAAATTACGTGTATATCCTTGGTATAAAAATGAAGCTAGTGGTAAAACCATCTGTTTAGCAGATGTTAACATACATGGAGTTGCTACTTCTGTACTTTCTATTGATAAACAAATAGAAAATAAGGTAAAATGGATAGTAGAAGATAATTTTATTAAAATTAAAAACGCACCTAAAGATGCAAAAGTTACAATTTATGATGTAACAGGTAGATTAATTCACAAATCAATGAATAAAAATAATGAGGAATTCATTTATATAAAATCTCCAGTAACTAAAGGAATTTACATCGGAAAAATAGAATCTAATAATACCACAAGAATAACAAAGTTTATGGTGCAATAAGTAATACAAAATCATAAAAATTTAAAAACCTCAACTTTAAAAGTTGAGGTTTGTTTTTTTTAAATTTAATAAATAGCAAAAAAAGCAGCTACTAAATTTAGAGATCTATTATAGAATAAAGTTAAATATTTTTTCAGTTTAAAGGCTACAGAAATGTGATTATTATAAGTTTCAATTAATCATAATTCTATGTTCTTACGGTTTTGTTATTTTTTTTTCTTAATTTTAAGAAAAGTAAATTCCCCCGTTTATGAAACTTAGTTCATTTAGCAATAAATCAATTACTTCAGCTAGTATTGCCATTACATACTTTGTAATCAGTTCTTTGTATATTATTTTTTCAGATAAATTTTTAACGTTCTTTTTTAAAGATAAACAATCTAACGATTTGTTAAATGAAATACAGTCTTATAAAGGACTTGTTTTTGTGCTACTTACCTCTTTACTTATTTATATTCTTCTAAAGAAAAGAGAGAAAATAACACTAAAACATATTTCAAGTCTCAAGAAAAGCCAAATACAATACCAAAATCTCTTTAAGAACATGTCTCATGGAGTAGTTTATGCAACTCCAAAAGGCATTGTTACTTCAGTAAACCAATCAACTTTAGACATTTTAGGCATCACAGAAAAAGAAATGCTTGGTAAGTCTATTTTTGATGACTCTTGGAAATCTGTTACTAAAGATGGAAAAATTTTAGTCGAAGAAGAAACACCAGCAAAAAAAGCCATAAGAAATAGGAAGCCAGAGCGTAACCATGTTGTTGGTGCTATAAATGTGAAAACAGGGCTTTACAAATGGTTAAAAGTAAATGTGGTACCAGAGTTTCAGAATGGAGATGAAGAGCCTTTTAGAGTTTGTATTACTATAGACGATATTACGCTATTAAAAAATTATCAAGATGAATTAGAAACATCAAAAAGGCAAATAGATGAAGCTCTTAAAAAAACTCAGTTTAGTGAGCTGTTATTAAAAGAGGCAAGTAAATTAACTAAAATTGGTGCATACGAGATATATGATGACAATAAAAAATCGTTCTTTTCTGATGAATTGTATGATTTTTTTGGAGTTTCTAAAGATGAAGAGTTTCCTGTAGATATAATTTTAAAAGTACTTTCACCAGAATTTTATGATTTGTTAATTAAAGGAGTTAAAAATTGCATTCAATTTGGTACTACTGTAGATGAAGAGTGTGAGTTAAGAATGCAAGGTGATAAACGCTTTTGGATTAGAACAATCATAAACCCAATCTACAATGAAAATAATAAAATTATTGGTAGAAGAGGAGTTTTACAAGACATTACAGAATATAAAAAGGCAAAAGAAAAGACTGTACAAAGTGAACAACGTTTTAAAGCGCTAGTGCAAGAAGGTTCTGAGTTGTTTGCCATAATTGACAAAGAAGGATACTATACTTACATGAGTCCTTCAAGCATCGCAATTATTGGGATACCACCAGAAGAGTTTGTAGGCAGAGATGCTTTTGAATTTCTTCACCAAGATGATATTGAAAAAGCTAAAGAGAGTCTAAAAAAAGTAGCGACTCAGAATAGTGTTGTTGTAGAAAATTATAGGGCAAAAAACCATAAAAACGAATGGAGGTGGGTTGAAACAACTTTAACTAACATGCTTAACAATGAGGCTGTAAATGGTATTGTAATCAATTCAAGAGATATTACAGACCAAGTTAATCAAGAAGAAAAATTAATCAAAGCCAAAGAAAAAGCAGAAGAAAATGAGCTTAAAATGAAAGAAGCTCAAAAACTCGCTAAATTAGGCAGTTGGTACTATGATGTTATTAATCAAGTATCTGAATGGTCTGAAGAAACTTATGAAATTTGGGGGTTTGATCCAGAAAAAAAATCAGTAGAATTTTTAGACCATCAAAAGAGAATTAGTCCAAAAGATTGGGAGTATTTTAATGCTGTAGTGGAAAACGCAACTGAAAAAGGAATTCCTTACAAAATGGAACTTGAACTTATTATGCCAGATAGTTCTAAGAAAATTGTTAACGCTATAGCGAAACCTGTTTTTAATGAAAATAGTCAAGTAATTGCCTTTAAAGGGACTACTCAGGATATTACAGAACGAAAAGAAATTGAAAATGAATTAAGAAACGCCAAAGAAAAAGCAGAGCAAGGTGAGTTTAACATGAATCAAGCTAGTAAGTTAGCTAAAATTGGGTATTGGTATTACGATGCTGCAACACAAAAGCTTAATTGGTCAGATTATATTTATCAATTATATAACTTAACACCAGAAGATGATATACCAAGTTATAAAGAAGCTAAGAGCTATTTTGATAGCCAATCTCAAGAAAAAATAACCAAAGCAAGTAAAGAACTCGATAAAAATGGTACTCCTTACAATTTAGAATTAAGAATGATTAATTCTGAAAATGAAGAAATTTGGGTAAGAAACGTTGTACATCCCGTTTATAATGATAAAAAGGAAATAATTGGTAAAAGAGGAATTATTCAAAATATTACAGAAGAAAAAAGCTTAAGAGAGTTAAATAATGATGTTGCTAAAATGGTTAAAATTGGCAGTTGGAGTGTTGATTTAGAAAAAAACACAGTTTTTTGGTCTCAACAAGTTCATGAAATTCATGAAACAGATTCAACAACTTATGCTCCTGATTTAGAAGAAGCTATCAATTTTTATAGAGAAGATTACCGAGAAATGGTTGCTAAAACTATTGAAAATTCGATAGTAAGCGGAGAAGTATGGGATTTTGAAGCAGTACTAGTAACTGCAAAGAAAAAGGAAATTTGGGTTCGTTCTAAAGGTAATGCTGAATTTATAAGTGGAGTATGTACACGTATTTATGGTAGTATTCAAGATATTGATAAGAGAAAACAATCTGAAAATAGATTAATTTCTTTATCACAAAACCTGCCTGGTATAATTCAAGAATATCATTTAAAGACTGATGGGAATAGTTTTTATAAAAACATTAGTGGAAAAGTAGAGGAAGTATGGGGATTTACTGTTAACGAAGTAATGGATAATAGGAACTTAATTAATAAACAGTTAGAAGCAGCAGGAAGTTTAGATTTGGTAACAAAAAGTATTCAAAAATCAATTCAAACAAAATCAAAATGGCAGTATCAGTATGAATATGTAATGCCAAAAACGGGTAAATTACGTACACACTTAACATTTGGTTCTCCTAGTTTTTTAGTTGATGGTACAGTTGTATTAAATTCAATAATTCTAGATGTTACCAATAATGTAAAAAATGAAGAATTACTAAAAGAAACATCTAAAATAGCGAGAATTGGTAGTTGGGAAATGGATTTGGTAAATCAAGAAGGAGATAACATGTATTGGTCTCCTATGATTAGAAATATTTTAGAAATAGATGAGCAGTACAATCCAACCTTAACAGGTGGTATTGAGTTTCATGTTGGAGAAAGTAAAGATAGAATTAAAAAGGCTTTAGAACTTTTAATTACTAAAGGTATAGAGTTTGACGAAGAAATTTTAATGGTAACTGCTACTGGTAAAGAATGTTGGACAAGGGCGATTGGTAAAAGTGAGGTGATCAATGGAAAAAGAACTAGAATTTACGGAAGTTATCAAGATATTCATGAGCAAAAGACGGCAGCTATAGAATTAGAAAAAAGTTTAAAAACACTAAAAGATTATAAATATTCCTTAGATCAGTCTGCTATAATTGTGTTTACAGACAAAAAAGGAACGATTACTTCTGTGAATGACAATTTTTGTAAAATATCAGGCTACAGCCAAAGTGAAATTATTGGAAAAACACATCGAGTAGTGAATGCGAATTACCATTCTAAAGCATTTTTTAAAGAATTGTGGGAAACCATAGCTTCAGGAAAAGTTTGGCGTGGAGAAGTTAAAAACAAAGCAAAAGACGGTTCTTATTATTGGGTAGATAGCACGATTGTACCTTTTTTAAATGAAAAAAACAAACCTAACCAATATTTAGCAATTCGTTTTGATGTCACTGAAAGAAAAAAGATAGAAGAGGAAAAAACTAGATTTCAAGAAACTTTAGAAAATAGTTTGAATGAAATATACATGTTCGATTCAGAAACATTTAAATTCAACTACGTTAATAAGGGTGCACAACAAAATTTAGGATATACAAAAGAAGAACTAAAAAAATTAACACCATTAGATATAAAACCAGACTATACCTTGTCTGCTTTTAACAAATTAGTAGCACCATTAAAAAATAAGGTAAAAGATAAAATAGTATTTTTTACAAATCACAAAAGAAAAGACAGTAGTCTTTATCCTGTAGAAATTCATTTAACTTTAGTAGAAGATCATGACTTTAAAAACTTTATAGCC
>NZ_CBFHJT010000083.1:0-3409 GCF_965656025.1 Polaribacter sp. | reverse complement strand
TTCAGGAGCACTTGATGCTTGGCAAAGTGGGCTTCATCCAGAGGATTTTGAAAGAGCTAATAAAGATTTAAACGATGCACTTGCTGGAGTTAGAGACTTTAATTCGGTTTTTAGAATCATCTGGCCAGATAATTCAATTCATTTTATAGAAGGTAACGCAATTGTTTCTAGAGATAGTAAAGGCAATGCTATACGAATGATTGGTAGTAATATAGATGTTACTGACGAACAAAATGCAAAAATAGAAATTTTAACCGCAAAGGAACAAATAGAAATTAGTGAAGCTAAATTTAAATCGTATACAGAAAAGTCTCCTCTTGCCATTTATACAACTAAAATAGATGGAGATTGCAACTATGTAAATGAAACTTGGCTTGATATGGCAGGCATGAGTCAGGAAGATGCTTTAGGAAAAGGATGGTTAAATGCTCTGCATCCAGATGATCTTCAACATATTAAGGATAATTGGTACAAATTTATTCAAACTAATGATAATTGGAGGTTTGAATATCGATTTTTAAATAAAAAAAATAATGAAATATTTTGGGTAGAAGGTACAGCTAAAAAAATGTTTAATGATAAAAATGAATTTATCGGATACCTTGGAACGAATGTAAATATTACAGAAAGAAAAGAGGCAGAAGAACTTTATCGTTTATTGGCAGAAAATACCAATGATATCATTACTTTACAAGACACCGGTAACAGACTCAAATACATCAGTCCTTCAGTAGAAAATTTATTAGGTTATAAACCAAAAGAACTCTTAAAAAACCATTTTGATGATTTGATTCATAAAGATGATGTACCCAATGTAAAAGAAGCAGTTAAAAGACATATTTTAAATGGCAAAAACTTACATGCACTAACCTTTAGAGCACGTCATAAAAAAGGACACTATATTTGGTTAGAAAAATCAGTATCTCCTATCATAGAAAAAAATGAAGTAGTTGCTTTAGTAGCTTCTAATAGAGATGTTACTGAATGGATATTGGCAAAAAAAGAAATTGAAAATTATCAATCTTCTCTTCAAAGGTTGTCTCAAGAAATTTCTTTAGTAGAAGAAAAACAAAAAAAGGAAATAGCAGCTAATATTCATGATCATTTAAGTCAATCGCTAGTTATTTCACGAATGCGAATTGTAGAATTAGAGAAAAAAGTAGCACTTAAAAATGTAAAAGAAGACTTGGAGTTTATTAAAAACCATATTTCGGAAGCATTAGAAAATAGCCGCAAAATAACCTACGAATTATCTCCACCTGTGTTATACCAACTAGGTATTATAGATGCATTAGAATGGTATGCAGATGCAATAGAAGAAAAGTACACTATTCAATTTAAATTTAATAGTAATGTTGATACTGTTAACCTTAGTGAGTTTAAATCTATCTTATTATTTAGATGTGTACAAGAGGCTGTTACAAATACCATAAAATATGCAGAAGCATCTTTAATTACTTTAGATATAATAAAAGATAAAAAAACCATTATAGTTGAACTATCAGACAATGGTAAAGGTTTTAATACGGCCAAAATTAATAACAATGTAAACTCAAATTCTGGGTTTGGTTTGTTTGCGGTTAAAGAACGAATTAGAAATATGAATGGAGAGTTTGAAATTATTTCTGAGAGAAATATTGGCACAAAAATTAAATTTTTTGTACCTTTAAAGTAATGAGTTCTCCCCAAAATGTAAATATTATGTTAGTTGACGACCATCAAATACTACGAGATGGTTTAAAAAACATTATACAACAAAAAGCTAATTTTAAGATAATTGGAGAAGCGTCAAATGGTAGAGACGCTATTAAATTATGTGCTAAATTAAACCCAGATGTTGTTGTTACAGATATTGCTATGGAGGGTTTAAATGGTATAGAAGCTGCAAAACAAATTACAAAAGCGCAACCAGAAATTAAAATAATTGGGCTTTCTATGCATGCTAATAAGAAATTTATACAAGGCATGTTTAAAGCAGGTGGCTATGGGTATTTGTTAAAAGATGGAGATTCAGAAGAATTAATTACCGCAATTACCACAGTAATGCAAAACAGAAAATACCTCTCCAAAAACATAAACCCAGACTATCTTAAACTTTTACATGATAAGTCAGATCAAAAAAAATTAAGTTCTAGAGAAATTGAAGTTTTGCAATTGATAGCCGAAGGAAATTCATCTAAAAAAATAGGTGAGTTGTTGTTTCTTAGTTCAAAAACTGTAGATGTTCATAGAAATAATTTAATGAAAAAATTAGATTTACATACGATTCCAGAATTAACAAAATATGCAATTAGAGAAGGTTTAACCTCTTTATAGATTGTTTTTTATGAACACTTTTTTTATTAATAATCATAAAAATCTGTAAATTAGATAAATAAGAATTATGCTTATGTCAAAAGTTAATTTTTTTTATTACTTTTGATTGTTATGCACGTTAAACAAAAAAAAAATCTATTATTAATCGAAGACGACTTTCATATTGGTGAGAAGTTATATAAAAGTGCACAAGACTTAGAGGTTATAAAAAAAGCTAATCTTTGTAATAATTTACAAGATGGAATGACGGAATTAACCAAAAAAGACTATGATATTATTATTCTCGATTTAAGTTTGCCCGATGGTAATGGTATAGAATTACTAAAATGGCTCAAAGAAAAACAGATAAAAGTTGATGTCTTCGTTTTTTCTATGAATATCGAATTAAAAAAAATATGCCTAAAAAACGGTGCAAAGAAATTTTATGATAAATCAAGAGATTTTGAGCTATTAATTAGCAATATTGCAAACGCTGATTAAAGAAATCTTTTTTAAAAAAAATCAATTACAAAAAAGACCAAACATAACTAGTTATGTTTGGTCTTTTTATTTAAAAATAGTTTTTTAACTTAAAAACAAAATATAAGCTAAATTTATGGGGGGAAAAATTTAGCTTATATTATAAGTTAGGTTGTTAAATATATATTATTAGGGGAATATTTTAGATATTAATGGGGGAACATATAAATAACATTACAAATGTAAAATAGAACCAAAAACCTTGAAATAAGCAAAATACCTAAAATAATAATTTAAAGTAGTTTCAGTCTCTTCATTGCTTTAAGCTTAGATTTTTTTTTGAATTAAATCATCTATTTAATCTCCATCATAATATTTGTTGTAATTTTTTTAAATTACAACAAATCTCTCAACCTCTTAGCTGCTTGTTCTGCGGTAATATCTCTTTGTGGTGTACCAAACATTTCATAACCTACCATAAACTTCTTTACAGTTGCACTTCTTAATAAAGGCGGATAAAAACTCATATGAAAATGCCAATGACTATTATCTAAACCATTTGTGGGTGCTTGATGTATACCAGAAGAATAAGGAAAAGAACATTCAAATAAAGCATCGTACGTCTTTGTAAGCA
>NZ_CBFHJT010000082.1:0-11679 GCF_965656025.1 Polaribacter sp. | reverse complement strand
GCACGTAATCCTTCTAACCCATCTGTAGTTTCAGAAATTGATGGTGTGGTTTCTTTCGGTAAAATTAAGAGAGGTAATAGAGAAATTATAGTTGAATCTAAAACAGGAGACATTAGCAAGTATTTAGTGAAACTTTCTAATCAAATCTTAGTTCAAGAAAATGACTTTATTAAAGCGGGTATGCCATTATCTGATGGAGCAACAACACCTTCTGATATTTTAAGAATTAAAGGGCCATCTGCAGTACAAGAGTACTTAGTAAATGAAATACAAGAAGTATATCGTTTACAAGGTGTAAAAATTAACGACAAACATTTCGAAGTTGTAGTTCGTCAAATGATGCGTAAAGTTAAGATTATAGATTCTGGAGATACATTATTCTTAGAGAATCAATTAATTCATAAAAATGACTTTATCGAAGAAAATGATGCAATTTACGGAATGAAAGTTGTTGAAAATGCGGGTGATTCTGAGAACTTAAAACCAGGTCAAATAATTTCTGCACGTCAATTAAGAGATGAAAATTCTTTATTAAGAAGAAACGATCAGAACTTAGTAGAAGCAAGAGATGCAAGACCTGCAACAGCAGAACAAGTTTTACAAGGTATTACTAGAGCATCACTACAAACTAAATCGTTTATTTCTGCAGCTTCTTTCCAAGAAACTACAAAAGTATTAAACGAAGCAGCTGTAAATGGTAAAATAGATACTTTAGAAGGTCTAAAAGAAAATGTAATTGTTGGTAAGAAAATACCTGCAGGTACAGGAATGAGATCTTACGATAAAATTATTGTAGGACCAAAAGACGAGATAGAAAAAAGTTTCTAAAATAAAAAGTATAAACGTTTAAATATTTAAAAGTTGAATTGTTTACTGTAATTTTATTACACTATTCAATTCAACTTTTTTTTTAATATTACTTTATAAGTAAACAAAAGAATAAATAAGATGGAAGAAAATCAAAACAAAGACGGTCAATTAAATATAGAGTTAGATCAAGAAGTAGCAGAAGGAACGTATTCTAATTTGGCAATTATCAATCACTCAGTATCAGAATTTATTGTAGATTTTATCAATATAATGCCAGGTGTACCAAAGGCAAAAGTAAAATCGAGAATTATTTTAACACCACAACATGCAAAAAGACTAACCAAGGCATTAGCTGATAATGTTAGAAAATTCGAAAAAGCACATGGTGAGATTAAAGACTATGAGCAACCACCAATACCTATGAATTTTGGACCTACAGGTCAGGCATAAAACGTAAAGTGAAACATTTGTTTCACTTTTTTTTTATAAATTTTCTATTTATAGTATTATTTAAAAAGATTTAATTAGAGTAGTACTGTGTTTATTATTAGTTATAAATAATTAATAAAAGCTTCTTTTTGCTTAATTGTTAGTAGCTAGATATTTAGTTGTTTGATATTAAATAAATTGTAAAAACGAAATTAATTAAACGTTAATTGAGCTTGTTTTTAAGCTATTATTTAGCTTTTTCTTTTCATTTTATTAATCGATAAAAGTTATTCTAAACCTAATTTTGGGTAAAATTATAACTAAACTAAACTAAAATGAAACAACTTATTACTTTAAAACTCTTTTTATTTATTGCTGTGTTTTCTTTGTCGGCATTTCAAACATTTTCGCAAACAGGTACAATACAAGGTTTAATTACCGATGAAAACGGAATCTATGTTCCGGGAGCTAGTGTGTCTTTAGAAGCCACCAAAAAAGGTGATGTTACCAATTTTGATGGTAAGTTTACTATTGTGGCTGTCCCAGTAGGTACTTATACTTTAAAAGTTAGGTATTTGGGATATAAAGATGTTGAGCAATTAATAACTGTTAAGCAAAATCAAACAACTAAGGTAAACTTACAATTAAAATCAGGAGGCATTGAGCTAAATGAAATCCAAATAAAAACATATACTTTAAGTGGTCAATCTAAAGCATTAAATAAACAGAAAAATAATATTAATATTACCAATGTTGTCTCTACAGATCAGATTGGTAAATTCCCAGATGCTAATATTGGTGATGCTGTAAAAAGAATACCTGGTATTACAATGCAAGTAGATCAAGGTGAAGCTAGAAATATTATTATTAGAGGTTTATCACCTCAATTAAACTCGGTTACCTTAAATGGTAGTAGAATTCCTTCAGCAGAAGGAGATAATAGAAATATTCAAATGGATTTAATTCCATCTGATATGATTCAATCCATTCAAGTAAACAAAGCTGTAACCCCAGATATGGATGCAGACGCTTTGGGTGGTTCTGTAAATTTAATAACAAGAACAGCACCACAATCTTTTAGATTATCTGCAACAGCTGGTTCAGGTGTAAATACAATTACAAACAAAAGAATTTTAAATGGTTCTTTTTTAGTTGGAGATCGTTCTACAGACAAAAAATTTGGATGGATGTTATCTGCAACTGTAAATGACAACGATTTTGGTTCTGATAATGTGGAAGCAGAATGGACAAATGAATTTGGCTATTTTGATGGAACAGACGAAGTTGAACTTGATGTAAACCCATATGCAAACGTTTTTGAGCAAAGAACGTATTTGGTACAAAGAGTTCGTAGAAGTTTTTCTGCTAATTTTGATTATCAATTAAATGATAATAATAATATCTATTTAAAAACAATGTATAATTGGAGAGATGATCGTGAAAACAGATTTAGATTTGAACAAGAAATTTTAGATGCAGTAGATATTAATATTGGTGATTTTACTTTAACCGATAATACACCAACAATGTTTCCTGTAGGGGTAAAAAGACAGTCTAAAGGAGGGATAGATAATAACAGAAATAAAAATAGAAGACTAGAAGACCAAAGAATGCAAAACTATTCTTTAGGAGGAAATCATTTATTTGGAAATTTAAAAATTGATTGGATGGCTTCATTTGCAAAAGCTTCAGAAGAAAGATTAAATGAACGTTATGCAGAGTTTGAGTCTGAATATATTATTAATAATGATATTTCAAATTCTAAATTTCCTTTATATACAGCAGTTAATACTGCAGATGTTAATAATTTATCTAATTTTAAATTTGGAGAAATTACTGAAGAAAACCAATACACAGAAGAAGAAGATATTAATGTATTTGTAAATTTTGAATTGCCTTCTGATTTTTTTGGAAAAGGAGATGGGTTTATAAAATTTGGAGCAAGAACACGTATTAAAAATAAAGTAAGAGATAATAATTTCTTTGAATTTGATTTAGAAAATCAATTTCCAACGCTAGCATCTATTCCAACAAAAAGTTATACAGATCCTAATTATTTAGCAGGAAGTCAATATCAAGCAGGCTTATTTGCAGACGAAAGTTGGTTAGGTACCTTAAACTTACAGAATGGAGATACAGTAGCAGATGAATTTTTAAGAGATAATTTCAACGTAGAAGAAAGCGTTTACGCTGCTTATTTAATGACAAATCAAAAACTATCTGATAAACTAAGTGTTTTAGCAGGAGTTCGTTTAGAGCACACAAAATTATCTGCAACAGGAAATAATATTTTAGATGAAGATACTTTAGATGGAACAATTACAAAAGAAAGTTCGTATTCTAACTTTCTACCAGGTGTTCACTTTAAATATGATGCTACTAAAAATACTGTTTTAAGATTTGCTTGGACAAACACTTTAGCAAGACCAAATTATGCAGACATTACTCCAACATTAGATGTTGTAACAGGTGATGATGAGGTTTTTGTAGGAAATCCAGATTTAAATCCTACAACCTCTATGAACTTCGATTTAATGGCAGAAACATACTTTAAAAATGTAGGGATACTTTCAGGAGGTCTTTTTTATAAAAGTATAAACGATTTTATTTATACATTTCAATCTCAAACAACATCAGACATTTATGGGCAAGGAACAACTGGCTTTGATGTTTTTCAACCATTAAATGGAGATGATGCTTCAATATTTGGTATTGAATTTGCTTTGCAAAGACAATTAGACTTTTTACCAGGTTTTTTAAAGAATTTTAGTGTTTATTTAAATTATACACATTTAAGCTCAGATGCAAATGGAATTCGTAATGAAGATGGAGATGAAAGAGATGATTTAGATTTACCCAATACAGCACCTAATATGTTTAATGGTTCTCTGGCTTATGCAGATAATAAGTTTTCAGCAAGACTTTCTTTAAATTTCTCAGACTCTTACGTTGATGAAATAGGAGGTAATGCTTTTGAAGATCGTTACTACGACCAACAACTTTTCTTAGATTTTAATGCAACATATGCAATTAATAGTAAATTAAGAGTTTATACAGGTGTAAATAATATTACAAATCAGCCTTTACGTTATTTTCAAGGAGTAAGTAATAGAACAATGCAAATGGAATATTATGGACAAAGAATAACTTTTGGTCTTAAATATGATTTATTTAACAATAAATAGAATATTTATGAAACTTAACAAAATTATAAAAAAAAGTATCTTCCTAGGAAGTGCTTTTTTGATTTTTTCATGCAATTCAGGTAGTAAATTACCAGCAATAGAGCCAGATATTATCTCAGAAAAAACGATTAACGATACAGATGATCCAGCAATTTGGGTACACCCAACAGATGCATCAAAAAGTATTGTTTTTGGGACTGATAAAGAAACCAATGGAGCAATTTATGCTTTTGATTTAGATGGAAAAATTATTGAAGATAAAACCATCAGAAATATAAAAAGACCCAATAATGTTGATTTAGAATATGGTTTTAAATTAAATGACTCTATAAATACAGATATTTTAGTATTTACTGAAAGAGAAAAGCAACAAATTAGAGTTTTTTCAGTGCCAGAAATGAAACCATTGGATAATGGTGGATTTCCCGTTTTTAAGAATGAAACTATTTTAGAAAATAGATTGCCTATGGGAGTTGCTATTTACAAATCTAAAGTTGATTCTAGTTTCTATGTAATTGTAGGTAGAAAAACAGGTCCAGAAAATGGGTATTTATATCAATATAAATTAGTGGCTAAAGCTGATAAAATTGAAGCAATTTTGGTTAGAAAATTTGGGAAGTTTAGTGGTAAAAAGGAAATCGAAGCAATTGCTGTTGATGCTGAAATGGGCTATGTTTATTATTCTGATGAAATGCATTGTATCAGAAAATATTATGCAGAACCATCCAAAGGAAATAAAGAACTAGCTTGTTTTGGAGGCGATACATTTTTAAGAGATATTGAAGGTATTGCCATCGCTAAAATGAAAAATGGTGAGGGATACATCATTGTTTCAGATCAACAAAAAGGGCAGTTTAATTTATTTGACAGAAAAACAAATGCATTTTTAAAAGCTGTAAACTTATCTACTTTAGAAACTGATGGTTGTGATGTAGTTACTGTACCTTTGAATGAAACCTTCGATTCAGGTTTGTTTGTAGCAATGAATGATAAAAAAAACTTTTACTTTTATAATTTAAATAAAATTTTAGAATAGTATCATAAAACATGTTTAAAAGCGAAACTATTTAGTTTCGCTTTTTTATTATAAAATATATTTATATATATTATCAAAAACATAAATAAAAATATATGGATATTATTTTTCATTTTTGTATTGCTAAAACTTATACATATGGAAAATATTAAAACAAAATCGCAATTATTTCAATCTAAAGAAAAAGATATTACAAATGTCGCTGTAGCTTATGGTGATGGTATTGGTCCAGAAATAATGGCTGCTACATTAAAAATATTAAATGCAGCAGGTGCAAACATCAATCCTGAGAGAATTGAAATTGGAGAACAAGTATATCTTTCTGGGAATTCAGCCGGAATTGAAAAAAGTGCTTGGAAAACCATCAATAAAAATAAATTGATTTTAAAAGCTCCAATCACTACACCTCAAGGAAAAGGTTATAAAAGTTTAAATGTTACCCTTAGAAAATCATTAGGTCTTTTTGCAAATGTTAGGCCAGTAACAGCATATTCTCCATATGTAGAAACCAATTTTGCAGGTATGGACGTGGTTGTGGTTAGAGAAAATGAAGAAGATTTATATGCAGGTATAGAACACCAACAAACACAAGATGTGGTGCAATGTTTAAAGTTAATTACTAGACCTGGATGTGAAAAAATTGTAAGATATGCCTTTGAATATGCAAGAGCTTATGGTAGAAAGAAAGTAACCTGTATGGTAAAAGATAATATTATGAAGTTAACAGATGGTTTGTTTCATAATGTTTTTAAAGATATAGCTTTAGAATACCCAGAAATAGAAAGTAATTCACAAATTATAGACATAGGTTCTGCACGTTTAGCAGCATCACCACAAAATTTTGATGTTATCGTAACTTCTAATCTATATGGAGATATAATTTCTGATATCGCAGCAGAAATTGCAGGTTCTGTAGGTATGGCAGGTTCAGCTAATATTGGTTCTAATGTAGCAATGTTTGAGGCTATCCATGGTTCTGCACCAGATATTGCAGGTCAGAAAATAGCAAATCCATCTGGTTTATTAAATGCAGCTGTAATGATGTTGTCTTATGTTGGTAAAACAGAAATTGCAGATACTATTAAAAATGCTTGGTTAAAAACGTTAGAGGATGGTTATCATACAGCAGATGTTTATCAAGAAAAGATTACCAGGGAAATTGTTTCTACAAATGAATTTGCAACAAGAGTTATTGAGAATTTAGGGTATAAGCCTACCAAGCTTCCTACAAGTAAACTATCTGAGGGAAGTGGAGAAATTAAAATTCCAGATTATATCCGAAAAGAACAAAATCAAGTTTTGGTAGGTGTTGATATTTTTATCAATTGGAAAGGAAAAAATCCCAACCAGATAGGGGACACTTTAAAAAGTATAAAATCATTTAAAATGAAATTAAAAATGATTACGAACAGAGGTGTAAAAGTATATCCTGATGGTTTGCCAGAAACCTATTGTACAGACCACTGGAGATGTAGATTTGTAGATGTAGATTCTAAAACTGGTGATCAGAAAGTTTATAACCCTGTAGATTTTGAGAAGATTATAGCATTACAATCGATACTTCATCACAAAGGTTTTGAAGTAATTAAAACAGAAAACTTATATGAGTTTGATGGTAAAAGAGCTTTTTCTTTAGGACAAGGAGAATAAATAATAACTTATAGACCCTAAATCATAGGTTATTTAACTAAAAAGCGATACTAGAAAGTTTCGCTTTTTTTTAACATTATCCCGTTAAATATGTAAGAAAAGTTGACAAAATCTTCTTGTCGAAGTTATTTAATTTTCTGTTTATCATATACTTTTTGATAGGTTCAAAATAGCTTTTATTATTTTTTTACTTATTAGACAACCTCTTTTTGTTCTTATATAAGATAAAAACTTTATTATCTAAATTAATCATTTTAAATATAGGAAATAAAAATTTCGGAAAGGTTGTTTCAACCTCAATCATTTTAGAGTTTATTTCTTTTATATAATCTTTATTAAGATCTTTTAATGATACTATAAAAAGATTTGTATTGTCTGTATGTAAAGTATAAAGTTCTTTTAAATTAGATGGGTTTATTTTTTTAAACTTGGCATTACTTTCTTGGTAAAAATTAGAATTTAATGTCCATTCATATTTTGGATAATAATCATCTGTTACAAATAAAGTAAGTTGTTTTTTCATATTAAGTTGATGAATTTTTTTTTCAATGGCAGATTTTCCATTACCAGCAGCTCTTAAATTTGCAAAAAATAAAAACAAGATATTAATACTTAAAAACATGATATAAAAAAGGTGGATAATTTTTTTATGGTTTCTATAGATTGTTTTTTTAGAAAAATAGTCCCAAAATATAACGATTATAATCGGTAGAAAATTTATTAAAGGAAAAAGAAATCTTAACTCTTTATGGGGTACTAAGGTATGTATTAGATAAAAAGGAACAATAACCCAAGTAAATAAATTTCTTTTTCTCTTTACAACAAGAAATACAAAAGAACTTACTATAATTAATCCAATAGGAGGTATTGCATATAATAAAATTAATAAGAAATAAGAATACCAGGGAGTTACTCCAAACTCAGAGGCTTTATCTTCTATAATATTAACAATAAAATAATTATAAGGTGTAAATGTAGGCTCTTTGTAAAATAATGTATCTAATAAAAAGCCGATAAAAATTACAAACAATATAGAAAAACAGCAAGCTAATATGTTTTTAATAGCTTCTTTTTTTATAAAAAACAACCATAAAACTACACCTAAAATAGCAAAACTTATTTGATATCTAAATAAAAAACTTACGCCAAGTAAAAGACCAATGTACCAGTAGCTATATTTATTTTTATTTATATTAATAATTAATGCCATTGCTAATAAAAAGAATAGACCTGACCAAGTTTCTGACGAAAACCTAACATTTACAAAAGGTAAAAACCATAAAAAGTAACTTAGAAATAAGAATAGTTTTTTACTTTTAATCAGTTTTGCGTCAATAACTTTATTAGTAAAATAATAAATAATTATTACAGATAATAAAGCAGTTAATAACCTTAAAATAAAAGCTTTTGTGTAAGGATCAGTCAAAGAAAAAAAGTGGCAGCCTTCAAATATTAAATAAGTTAAAATGGGTTGAATTGAGGGTCTAATTTTAGCCTGATATTCCCAAGGTAAATCATTTGCAGTATTATTACCATTTAATAAACCAGCAAATTCTATAATTTGATAATGTTCATCTGCACTAAAATAACCAGAACTATAATAAGCAGTTAGACCATATACAAATAAAGCTACTATACAAACATAATGTTTAAAATTAAATTTATGAATCATATAGCTAGTATTAGAATTTAGTCACTTTTCTAAGTAAAACTTTGTATGATTAAAATAATCAACCATAAAAATATCAGTTTTTTACCTACAATAAGTTTTTTATGATTAGAATCTTAAAAAATCAGTAAAAAAATCTGATTAATTAAAAAAACTATACCCTTCTTGTTTTATTTAATAACCAAAAATCAGCTAAAACCAATGCAGTCATTGCTTCAATAATTGGTACAGCTCTTGGCACAACACAAGGATCGTGTCTACCTTTTCCAGTAATTTCGGTTACTTCATTTTCTGAGTTTATGGTTTGCTGAGCGCTCATAATAGTGGCAACTGGTTTAAAAGCTACTCTAAAGTAAATGTCCATTCCGTTAGAAATTCCACCCTGCACACCGCCAGATAAATTAGACTGTGTGGAGCCGTCAGCATTAAAAATATCATTATGTTCTGAGCCTCTCATTTTTGCACCACAAAAACCGCTACCAAACTCAAAACCTTTTACTGCATTTATTGATAGCATTGCTTGCCCAAGAGAGGCATGTAATTTATTAAAAATAGGTTCGCCTAAACCCACAGGAACATTTTGAGCGACACAAGTAATGGTTCCTCCGATAGTATCTCCAGCTTTTCTTATTTCTTTAATTTTAGCGATCATTTTTTCTGCAGAAGTTTCATCTGGACATCGTACAATATTATTTTCAGTTTTAGAAAAATCTACCTCTTGATATGGTTTTTCCATAAAAATATCACCCACAGAAGAAGTAAAAGCATTAATATTAACACTAGCAATTAATTGTTTTGCCAAAGCACCAGCAACAACCCAATTTGCCGTTTCACGTGCAGAACTTCGTCCACCTCCACGATAATCTCTTAGACCATATTTTTGGTCGTAAGTAAAATCTGCGTGAGAAGGCCTGTATACATTAGTATTATGATTGTAATCTTTAGATTTTTGGTTCGTGTTTTTTATAATAAAACCAATAGATGTACCTGTAGTTTTTCCTTCAAAAATTCCTGATAAAAATTCAACAGTATCAGGTTCTTTTCTTTGAGTTACTATTTTAGATTGCCCAGGTTTACGTCTGTTTAGTTCTTCTTGTATTGCTTCAAAATCAACTTTTAAACCTGCAGGAAAACCATCAATAACACCACCAATAGCAGTTCCATGAGATTCTCCGTATGTTGTAACCTTTAATAAATTTCCAAAAGAATTAAATGACATTTTATAGTAAATTTTAGAAATACAAATATAGTAACATGTGTAGATAAAATTTGAAAATTGTCCTTTAAATAATTATTTCTAGTATATTTTTTTTATGTATAACTATTGATATAGAATATGATAGCACAAATAAAAAATGATATTCAAAAAAGTTTAAAAAAACACGCTTTTTATTTTATAGAAATAAAAAACCTTTCTATATTTGCATCCGCATTCAGGAAATACCTGATGAGACTTCTGGAGAAATGGCAGAGTGGTCGAATGCGGCAGTCTTGAAAACTGTTGACTGTAACAGGTCCGGGGGTTCGAATCCCTCTTTCTCCGCTGATAGATTTTCAAAAATCATCAAAACCCTTTAAAACCTATGTTTTAAAGGGTTTTTGCTTTTCCAAAAAACCCAAAAAATTCATTAAATCGTATTAATTAGGTGTCCAATTCGGTGTCACTAGCTAATCACTAAAACAAGTGACACCGAATTTTTCGCTATCCCTTTAATAGTAAGGGTTACAAAGAAGTAAAATCAGGCTAAAACTAGTTCAAAAAACGTACACCTTGCGTTGAATTAGGTGTCAGTTTAAATTTAATATGAATTTTAAAGGTTACCGAAAATGAAAACAATCACAGCAATTCTCTTTTATCCAAAGAAATCAAAAGTAAATGCCAAAGGGCAATGCGTTATTTATACACGCATAACAGTCAATGGAAGACGAATCGAATTTAGCACAGGAAGATACATCTCTCCTGAAAAATGGTCTTCAGAAAAAGGCAAAATGAAAGGGCAGTCTGCAGAAGCTCGTTCAATAAATAAACATCTTGATATTCTAAAAACAAAGATCATCGACATTCAAATGGAGTTCATTCATACCAAAACACCAATCTCAGCAAAAATATTTAAGAGTAAAGTTCTGGGAGAAGATGCAAAAAGAAGAATGTTGATTCCAATTTTCGAAGACCATAATAAAAGAATCGAAGAATTAGTCGGAAAAGAATATGCTCCAGGAACTTTACAACGTTACAAAACCTCCTTAAAACATACCAAAGAATTTTTAGAATGGAAATACAAAGAATCTGATATTGACATTTTAAAAATCAATCATGCATTTATAACTGATTACGAATTCTATTTAAGATCTGTTAGAAACTGTAGTAATAACACAGCAGTAAAATACATTAAGAATTTTGGCAAAATCATTAAAATATGTTTGGCCAATAATTGGATGGATAGAAATCCATTTAGCAATTACAAATCAAAAATAAGAACTGTAGAAAGAGTTTACTTAAATGAGCCAGAAATTCAGAGACTACTAAACAAAAAATTCAAATCAGAAAGGCTATCATTAGTAAGAGACATTTTTTTATTTAGCTGTTATACAGGTTTGGCATATGTAGATGTAAAGAATTTAACAACATCGCATATCAGTATCGGAATAGATGGAGATAAATGGATTTTTACGCACCGTCAGAAGACTGAATCCGCTTCTAAAATTCCAATTTTACCAATAACTCAAATGATGATTGATAAATATGCAGACCACCCAAAATGTATTGCCAATAATTCCTTATTACCAATTTTTAGCAATCAAAAAATGAATGCCTATTTAAAAGAAATTGCTGTAGTATGTGAAATCAAAAAGGAATTGACTTTCCACATTGCACGACATACATTTGCGACCACAGTCAC
>NZ_CBFHJT010000081.1:8773-12462 GCF_965656025.1 Polaribacter sp. | reverse complement strand
ACAGAAATCTATAATATAGAAATAGACTTTATAGAGCCTGCTGATTTGAGGTATTAGATTCTTATATTTAATATTATTATCTTTATCAAATGGAAGAAGCTTATGATCAAATTAATATTCAGTTTTCTGAGACTGATAAACAAACTCTTTCAGTAAGAATAGTTTCTATTTTTCTTGTACTAGTTTTTGCTTTTATTCCTTTGGCAGAAATAGTAACAGATTTTGAATATAATCAATCTTATTATTCAAAAAATAATTTCACCTGTATTGTTGGTTGGGATTATTTTGAACCTTTATCTTTTAAAGAGATAAAATAAAAACTATTTCCCCTTTAAAACCAATACAGGAACTTTAGAATTAAATTCTTCTTTTAAAATCGTATTTTTTTCCCAAAGCTTTTTAAAGAAACCTCTTTTACGTCTAAAAACACACAACATATCTGGGTTATGGGTTTTAATATGTTCTAAAACTCCTTGAAATGTAGTGGCATTTTCTGTTACAGTTAATGTTGCTTTAAAAGCCTCTAAATCTTTGTGTAATAATAAATCTTCTTCTGTATACTCTGGTGTTTTAACCAATAATAAATTTATTTCTGCATTAAATTTATCAATTATAAACTGCAAAGGTTTTAAAACTGTTTTGCTTTTAATAACCCCAGATTTAAAAGCCATTAGCACACTAGAAACTGGACTAAAAACATAATTTTCTGGCACAGTTAAAACAGATAAATTACTTTTTTTAACCAAACTACCAGCAGTATTGCCTAAAAACAATCCTTCTTTAATAGAGTTACTTTTAGCCCCTACAATAATTAAATCAATACCCAGTTCGCTATCAATGGCGTCTACACTATCTAAAACACTTCCTTTTGCCGAAATTAATTTTATTTCAACACCTTTTTGATTACAAGAACTTACCATGGTTTTTAAGTACAAATTGGTTTCACGTTCTATAATGGCATTAATATTTATTATTGTGCCAGCTTTAGATTGTGCACTATATGCCCTAAAAACAAAAATCTTTGCATTAATTACATGTGCAAAATCAATAGCATATTGCAAAGTTGTTTTTGCACTTTCTGTAGATCCAATAGGTACTAAAATATGTTTCATAATCATTTGTTTCTGGTTGCAAAGTTACTATTTTTTTAAACGAATAAAATCTTTTCTGTTTTTTGATGTGTACCTTTGTGAAAAAAATAAAATTTGACCACAGATATTAGTCGAAAACGGATAAATAAATTGGCAATTCCAGCCTTAATTGCAGGTATTGCAGAACCCATATTATCTATAACAGATACTGCAATTATTGGTAATATTGATAATAATGCTACAGAAAGTTTAGCAGCTGTCGGTATTGTAGGGGCATTTATATCTATGTTGGTTTGGGTTTTTGGGCAAATTAGAAGTGCAATTTCTTCTATTATTTCTCAATATGTAGGTGCAAATAAGTTAAACGAAGTTAAAACTTTACCAGCACAAGCTATTGCAATTGTTGTGTTGGGTAGTGTATTGGTTTTGCTTATTTCGTATCCATTTTCTGAACAGATTTTTCAGTTTTACAATGCATCTGGAGTTATACTAGACTATTGTATTGAGTATTTTAATATTAGAATTTTCGGGTTTCCTTTTGCACTTTTTGTATTTGCCATTTTCGGCACATTTAGAGGTTTGCAAAACACCTTTTATCCCATGATAATTGCTATAATAGGTGCAAGTGTAAACATAGTTTTAGATATTATTTTAGTGTATGGTATAGAGGGTTTTATACCAGCAATGAATATAAAAGGAGCAGCCTATGCAAGCATAATTGCACAAATTACTATGGCCATTATTTCTTTGGTTTTATTGATTAAAAAAACCTCCATTTCATTAAAATTATCCTTAGAAATACACCCAGAAGTACCAAGATTATTAGGTATGATTGGCAACCTTTTTATACGAACAATTGCATTAAACATCGCTTTGTATTTTGCAACATCGTATGCAACAGGTTATGGGGCAGCCTATATTGCAGCTTATACCATAAGTTTAAATATATGGTTGTTGGCAGCTTTTATGATAGATGGTTATTCAAGCGCAGGCAATATTTTATCAGGTAAATTATTAGGTGCAAAAAATTATACAGCGCTTATTAACTTAAGTAATAAATTGTTTAAATACGGTATTATTACAGGTACAATTATGGCTGCTTTAGGTTTTCTATTTTACAATTCTATCGGAAAAATATTTACCCAAGAAGCAGCAGTTTTAGAGCAATTTTATACTGTTTTTTGGATTGTTTTGATAACCCAACCTATAAATGCCATCACATTTATTTTTGATGGAATGTTTAAAGGAATGGGCGAAATGAAATATTTAAGAAACTTACTAATTTTAGCAACTGGTTTGGTTTTTCTACCCACTTTGTTGTTTTTTGATTATTTAGATTATAAATTAATAGCCATTTGGATTGCTTTTACATTTTGGATTCTAGCAAGGGGATTGCCTTTAGTTTTTAAATTTAGAAGTAAGTTTTTGCCGTTAATAGATAACGATTAAAGTTGCTGCCAGTTCGAGTATTTTTCTGAAGAATGAAGAAAAAAGTATCGAGAACTATTAAGAATTAAATCATATTTTTACAAAAAGATACGTTTATGACCACCAAAAGAAAAAACGGAAGTTTATATACCAACATTCAAAACCAAATTGCAACCATAGAGTTTGGGCATCCTGCCAGTAATTCTTTTCCAAGCGAATTGTTAGAAAGGCTTACTAAAGAATTATTTGCTGTTGGAAATAATAAAGATGTTGCTGTAATTGTTTTAAAATCAGAGGGCGAAAGAGTTTTTTGTGCGGGTGCTTCTTTTGATGAATTAGTTGCCATTTCTAACTTAGAAGAAGGCAAACAATTTTTTGCTGGTTTTGCAAATGTTATAAACGCTATTAGAACTTGTGGTAAATTAGTGATTGCAAGAATTCAAGGTAAAACAGTTGGTGGTGGAGTTGGTTTGGCAGCAGCTTGCGATTATGTGTTGGCAACAGAACATGCAGCCGTAAAACTATCAGAATTTACTATTGGCATTGGCCCTTTTGTGATAGAACCTGCAGTAACTAGAAAAATTGGTGTTTCTGGTACAGCAGAGTTAACTTTAGATGCAACCAGTTGGAAAAACGCTTATTGGGCAAAAGAAAAAGGTTTGTATGCAAAGGTTTTTGAAAATCAAAAAGAACTAGACGAAGAGGTACAATTGTTATCAGAAAAACTAGCTTCTTACAATCCTGATGCTTTATTGGAAATGAAAAAAGCTTTATGGAAAGGAACCGAAAATTGGAATAATTTATTGGCAGAAAGAGCTGCTATTTCTGGCGAATTGGTTTTATCTGATTTTACAAAAAAAGCATTGGCAAAATTTAAAAAATAGATTCATCCTGCTAGGTTTTTTAAAACCATGTAGGTTTAATTATTTTAATTAATATGAAAATTATTTCAACAAATATTGCAAAACCTAAAGAGGTAAACTGGAAAGGCAAAAAAGTAACTACAGGTATTTTTAAATTGCCTGTAAACAATCCCATTTTTTTAGATGTTGAAGTAGTAAAAGGTGATGAAATTTCTGATAGAAAATACCATGGAGGAATACTACAAGCAGTTTATGGCTATTCTTTAAAACACTATGATTTTTTTAAACCCAATTATCCAAATTTAGT
>NZ_CBFHJT010000081.1:7240-8675 GCF_965656025.1 Polaribacter sp. | reverse complement strand
TATGGCAAAATGGAATGTTTGGAGAGAATTTAACGATTGATGATTTAGACGAAACCAAAATACATCAAGGAGATACTTTTAAGGTGGGTGATGCCATTTTAGAAGCTACTGTGCAGAGAAATCCCTGTTACAAATTAGGTATCCGTTTTAACGACATGAAAATTGTAAAACAATTTTGGAATACTACTTTTTGTGGTGTGTATTTTAAAGTGATACAAACAGGATTTGTAAAAGCAGGAGATGAGTTTACACAACTAAAATCTTGCCCAGAAAACCCAACTATTGCTGAGCTATATGTTGCTAAAAGAATTGCAAAAGGGATGTAAATATTGAGTCTGTCATTCCTGCGTAGGCAGAAATCTATAAAAATTTTTTTTTAAAAAAAAGATGAATCACTAAACTTATTAGATGGGAAATAAAATCATACAGAATATAAATTCTAAGAAAAAAATCAGTATTTAAAACTACGGACTATTTTTATGCTCCTAGATCCAAGCTTATTCCAAATGAAATTTTGTAAGTCAGAAAGTTTCGTTTTAAACCTTCTCCTCTTTTTGATGCAAAAATCGCGTTAATTTCATCGAAAGATCTAACAAAATAATTTTTGCGTTTCCATTCCTTTCAATATGATACATAGCGTCATTTAACTCCTTCTCGATATTTAAAATATTACCTGCATGCACAAAAGGCGCAAATTTAGACAAATCGAAACCCGTTTTCGTTTCCATAAAAACCAACTGCTCAGATTTGTAATTTAACAACAGGGCTTGTCTAAAAAACTGCAAACAATACTCTAAAAAACGCTTTTGAGTTTCACGCCCTGTTTTTGCAATAGTTTCTGACCAAGAAATTAATTGTTGCACAACAGCAGCGTTTCCTTTGGCTCTAAAAGCAGTTCTAATCCAAGCAATAAACCATTCTTCAAAAACTAAATCAGCAGCGTCATTATGCATTAAGTGGATGGCTTTATTATAATTACCTTCTGCTTGATGTGCAATTTTTGCAGCTTCATTTGTACCACAATTTTCTCTTTCTATCAATGCTTTTGCAATATCTTGTTCTGCCAAAACAGGAAAATGTAATGCCTGACAACGCGATTTTATCGTATTAATAATCTTTTCTTCATTTTCGGTAATTAAAATGAAAACCGTTTTATTTGGGGGCTCTTCAATAAGTTTTAAAAGCTTGTTGGCTGCAGCAATATTCATTTTTTCTGCCATCCAAATAATCATCACTTTAAAACCACCTTCGTAACTTTTTAGTTGTAATTTTTTAACAATATCTTCTGCCTCATCAACCCCAATATTACCTTGTTTATTTTCAACCCCTATATATTGTAACCAATTAAATAAGCTGGCATAAGGTTGTTCTGCAATAAAATTGCGCCAATCTTCTAAAAATAAATTACTTACAGGATGTTTTTTTACGCTATCGT
>NZ_CBFHJT010000081.1:5441-7143 GCF_965656025.1 Polaribacter sp. | reverse complement strand
CGGGATTCAACCTCAATTATGGACTCTCATTTTGATACTTATTGCAACTTGGTTAAACCTGATAATAATAAATACTAGAAACCTTTTTGGGTTTGCATTGGTAGGTGCTTGGGCACTAATTGCTATTGGTGTTGCAAACCTTTCTAGACCCTATTTTATAGATAATTTTGCTTTTGTATGTGCTGTAATTTTAATTGGATATACTCTTTTTAAATATTTAAAATTTAGAAAGTTAAAGAGTGCCTAAAAATAATAGCAAGTGTAAAATTACGCAAACGTTACCTTAACTTTTAAGCTTTGCGTTTTCTAAAACCTAAAGAAATCGGTATTTTTGTTAAAAATAGAAGAACCAAAAAATGAAAACAATAAAAGATTTTAATTTCGAAAATAAAAAAGCTATTATTCGTGTAGATTTTAATGTGCCTTTAAACGATAAATTTGAAGTAACAGATACTACAAGAATTCAAGCTGCAAAATCTACCATAATCGATATTTTAGAACAAGGCGGAAGCTGTGTTTTAATGTCTCATTTAGGTCGTCCAAAAGGCTTTCAAGAAGCATTTTCTTTAAAACACATTGTAAAATCTGTGGTAAATATTATTGGTTGTAATGTAAAGTTTGTAGAAGATTGTATAGGTAGTAAAGTAGAAGAAGCTGTTGCTGGTTTAGAGTCAGGAGAAATTTTGTTATTAGAAAATCTTCGTTTTTATGAAGAAGAAAAAAAGGGTGATGTTGCTTTTGCAGAAAAACTATCTAAATTAGGAGATATTTATGTAAACGATGCTTTTGGTACAGCTCACAGAGCACATGCATCAACAACAATTATAGCACAATTTTTTGAAGAAAATAAGTGCTTTGGTAATTTATTAGCAAGAGAAATAGAAAGTATAGATAAGGTTTTAAATAATTCAGAAAAACCAGTATTGGCAATTTTAGGTGGCGCAAAAGTATCGTCTAAAATTACAGTAATCGAAAATATTTTAGACAAAGTAGATCACCTAATTATTGGTGGTGGTATGAGTTTTACTTTTGTAAAAGCACAAGGTGGTAAAATTGGTAATTCTATTTGTGAAGATGATAAACAAGAATTAGCTTTAGATATTTTAAAACAAGCAAAAGCAAAAGGTGTAGAGGTTCATATCCCTGTGGATGTTGTGGCTGCAGACGATTTTTCTAATGATGCAAATACACAAGTTTGCGATATTAATGCCATCCCTGATGGTTGGGAAGGTGTAGATGCTGGACCAAAATCTAGAGAAATTTTTGATGAGGTAGTCAACAAATCTAAAACCATTTTATGGAATGGTCCTTTAGGAGTTTTTGAAATGGAATCTTTTGCAGGAGGAACAATTGCTTTAGGACACTCAATAGACAAAGCAACTAAAAACGGAGCATTTTCTTTAGTAGGTGGTGGCGATTCTGTTGCAGCCGTAAAACAATTTGGTTTTGCAGACAAAGTAAGCTATGTTTCTACAGGTGGTGGTGCTATGTTAGAAATGTTAGAAGGTAAAACCTTACCTGGTATAGAAGCGATTCAGAAATAAAAGTCATTCTTAATTTTCCCAAAGGGAAAAACACTCAGTTGGTAGAGGCATTTTATTTGAATATAATTTTTTTTGATAAGCGTATAATTTTTATAATTATACGCTTATTGTTTTTTTAAAGTTTAAACTTTAATTTCGTGGTTTATTTTAAAGATTAA
>NZ_CBFHJT010000081.1:0-5342 GCF_965656025.1 Polaribacter sp. | reverse complement strand
CGTATAATTTTTATAATTATACGCTTATTGTTTTTTTAAAGTTTAAACTTTAATTTCGTGGTTTATTTTAAAGATTAAACTTTTCAACACTCACATGTTTACACAATAAAATATGAAATATACAACCTTACCAAATACCAATATAAAAGTTAGTAAAATCTGTTTAGGAACCATGACTTGGGGAAAACAAAATACCCAAGAAGAGGCTTTTGAACAAATGGATTATGCATTAGAACAAGGTGTAAATTTTTTTGATACTGCAGAATTATATCCTGTACCAGCAACACCAGATACCTATGCTGATACTGAACGCATTATTGGAAATTGGTTTGCAAAAACAGGCAATAGAGACAAGATTGTTTTAGCAAGTAAAATTGCTGGTGGTGGAGATTATACCAAACATATTAGAACAGGCGGATTTAATAAAGAAAATCTTATAGAAGCCATAGAAAATAGTTTACAACGTTTACAAACAGATTATTTAGATCTGTATCAATTACATTGGCCAGATAGAGGTGTAAATTGTTTTGGCACAAGAGATTATCCTTATAAAACATCGTCTAAAGAAGCAGAAAAACATTTAGAAATTTTAGAAACGTTAAACAATTTTGTAAAAAACGGAACCATAAAAGCTATTGGGCTTTCTAACGAAACTCCTTGGGGAACCCTGCAATATTTGCAAACGGCAAAACAACATAATTTGCCAAGAATGGCTACTATTCAAAATTCGTACTCATTAATTCATAGAGCTTATGAATATGGAATGAGTGAAGTTTCTCTTAGAGAAAATGTTGGTTTATTAGCCTACTCTCCATTAGCACAAGGTGTTTTATCTGGTAAATATTTAGATGGTAACAAACCAGAAGGAGCAAGAGGAACTTTGTTTCCACGTTTTATAGCACGTTATATGGGTGATGGATCTTTAGAGGCTGTAAAAAGATATGAGGCAATTGCAAAAAAAGCAGGAATTTCATTATCAGAACTTTCGCTAGCATTTATTAACCAATTACCATTTGTAACCAGTAATATTATTGGAGCCACAAAAATGGAGCAATTAAAAGAAAATATTGGTAGTATCAATATCAATTTATCAGAAGAAACCTTAAAGGACATAGAAGAAGTGCATGCAGCAATACCAAATCCTGCACCATAATTGGTGGGTAGTTTGCTAGTAATGAATAATCAGTATAAAAAAGCCGAAGTAAATTTTTACTTCGGCTTTTTTATGTTTTACAAATCTCTGTAAAATCTATTTTTTAAGTTCTATAATATCTGCTTTAAAGCGACCATCTTCAATAGTTCCTGCAATTTTACCAGTTCTAACAACATTGCAAAAACCTTTGGTTTCATCATGCGCATCACCAAAATCATCAATATTAAAACCATCTACAAAATAAGCTTTGTCTAGCACTTTTACAGCCAAACTACAACCCTCTTCTCCTTCTAAATCAAACTGACATTGCCCACAAGCAATATCTGCCTCAGCAACTGCCACTTTCATTTTAGTTTTGCAAGAAGCAAAAACTAATAAACTTAAAATGATTAATTTTTTCATAATTAATTTTTAAATAATTTTCTAACTACTAACTACTAACTAAATACTGAGACTGAAAACTGCCTACTTTTTTGTCCAAGAATCACGCAAACCAACAGTTTTGTTAAACACTAACTTATCAGTAGTGGAATCATTATCTACATTAAAATACCCCAATCTTTGAAACTGAAAACGCTCTCCAACCTTTGCAGATTGCAAACTAGGTTCTACAAAAGCATTGATAATTTCTAAAGAATTCGGATTTAAAAATTCCATATAATCTTTGTCTTTATGAGCGTCTGGAGCTTCATCTAAAAACAATCTGTCATAAGCTCTCACTTCAGATTTAACAGCATGTTTTACAGAAACCCAATGTAAGGTACCTTTTACTTTACGCATACTTTCTGGTGTTCCACTTCCAGATTTTGTTAACGGATCATACGTACATTGTATTTCAATAATATTTCCGTCAGCATCTTTTGTGCAACTATTGGCAGTAATAAAATAGGCATTTTTTAAACGTACTTCTTTACCTAATTTTAATCGGAAGAATTTTTTATTAGCCTCTTCTCTAAAATCTTCTCTTTCGATATAAATCTCTCTAGAAAAAGGAACTTCTCTACTGCCAAAACCTTCTTCATAATCGTTGTAACTAGCGTCTAAGATTTCTTCTTTATCTTCAGGATAATTCGTAATAACCACTTTTACAGGGTCTAAAACAGCCATCACTCTAGGTGCATTTTTGTTTAAATCCTCACGAATTTTAAATTCTAAAAGCGCCACATCAATCACGTTTTCACGTTTAGAAACCCCAACAGTTTCTACAAAACTTCTAATAGATGCAGGTGTATAACCACGTCTTCGCAAACCAGAAATGGTTGGCATTCTTGGGTCATCCCAACCAGAAACAATGTTTTCTTCTACCAGTTTTAACAACTTACGCTTACTCATTATGGTATAACTCAAATTCAAACGAGAAAACTCACGTTGTTTTGGTGGATTTGGATATTCATTTTTGCTAAAATTATACACATGATTGCGAAACCAATTGTACAATTCTCTATGAGGCTTAAACTCTAAAGAACACAAAGAATGTGAGATTTGCTCAATATAATCACTCTCACCATGTGTCCAATCGTACATTGGGTAAATACACCAATCATCACCAGTTCTATGGTGCGATTTGTACATAATTCTGTACATCAAAGGATCACGCATCAACATATTTGGCGAACTCATATCAATCTTTGCACGCAAAGTATGCTCACCTTCTTTAAATTTTCCCTCTTTCATTCCTTGAAACAATTCCAAGTTTTCTGCAACAGATCTATCTCTAAAAGGGCTATTAGTACCAACTTCAGTAGGTGTTCCTTTCTGAATTCTCATTTCTTCCGATGTTTGAGAATCCACATACGCTTTACCATCTTTTATCAATAAAACTGCCCAGTCGTACAACTGCTGAAAATAATCAGACGAATAACGCTCTTCCGCCCAATTATAACCTAACCAAGTAATGTCACGCTTAATTGCATCTACATATTCTTGCTCTTCTTTGGCAGGATTTGTATCGTCAAAACGCAAATTCACAGGTGCGTCGTATTTTTGTCCTAAACCAAAACTAATACCAATTGCTTTGGTGTGCCCAATATGCAAATATCCATTAGGTTCTGGTGGAAAACGAAAACGTAAATTTTCTTTTGGCATTCCATTTGCCAAATCCTCTTCAATAATATGCTCTATAAAATTTAGCGATTTTTTATCTTCAGACATCGTTTTATTTGATAAAATTAAGAAACAAAATTACGTAAAATACTTCATTGCTATTAAGAGTTTTGTAACAAAATTGTAAATTTAGCAACTAATAAATAAACACAAATTATCATGAGCAATCAAATTAGAAACTATACCTGCCCAAAATGTAATAGTAAAAACTACAAGCTAGGTCAAATGCGAGCAACAGGTGGCACATTATCAAAAATTTTCGACATTCAAAATCAAAAATTTACAAGTGTCACCTGCCAACGTTGTACATATACAGAGTTTTACAAAACCAAAACAAGTGCTATAAGTAATGTATTCGACTTTTTCACTAACTAACAAAGAAATACGGTACTTATAGAAGTTTGGGCGTTTCCTTTCAGGTCGCGCTTTCCATTATATCTTTTTATTTCTAAAAAGAAATAAAAAGGATGCCATTTCAATCGCTAACGCAGGCATTTTTGCCAGTTAAAGTTTTCAGAAAACAACTTTACTAATTATTTAATATTGTATTTTTGTACCAATGAAAAAAGACGATGCAAAAAAACCAGACCTGGTTGTTTTTAATGAAGAAACAAAGCAGTATGATGCCGCTTTAAAACCTTATGGAACTTCTGCAAGCTCACCTGTAATTAAACCATTAAATACGGCAAGTTGGAAAAATGATGGAATACAGCGTGTAAACAAACAGCTAAAATCGAAATTTGACGAGGTTAAAAAAGAATACGAAGCTTTAATGAAAAAGTTTGAGTATAATGATTTAATTTATAATGCAAAATTCAGTTTCGAGCCTATTTTTGGAGAAAACTATCATTTATACAACAACAAAAACAAAGAACCTTTTTTATCTATCATTGCACCCGAACAATGTAGTTTTGAGTATTTAGGTACATTCAGACTAAATACAGATAAAATGTGGGAGAAAGTAGATAAATAATTACAAGATTTTAGAGGTTTAGATACTGAAATCAATTTTGTACAAAAACCTGTAAGGTTTAAAAATATTAAAATGGGAATCATAAAAGTAAATAACATCAAACTCTATGCATACCATGGTTGTTTAGATGAAGAAGCCAAAATAGGATCAGAATACAAAGTAGATGTTGCTGTAAAGGCAGATTTAAAAAAATCTGCAAAAACAGATGAATTAGCAGACACTGTAGATTATGTTCTTTTAAATCATATTGTAAAAGAAGAAATGGCAATTCGATCGAAGTTGTTAGAAGAAGTTGCACAACGCATTTTAAATCGTTTTTTTAAAGAAATTAGAATGCTTAGAAAAGCAACGGTTTCTGTGGCAAAAATTAATCCACCCATTGGTGGTAACGTAGAAGAAGTAGCTGTAATTCTTTCAAAAAAGAGATAAGCAAAATAAAATCTTGCAGAATTTATAATTTTACGTAAATTTGCAATCCAAATATAAAAGGTGTCTTGGCCGAGTGGCTAGGCAATGGTTTGCAAAACCATGTACAGCGGTTCGAATCCGCTAGACACCTCATTTTTTATAAATCCTTAACTTTAAAACAGTTAAGGATTTTACTTTTTATTTTTTACCCACGATTTTACCCACATTGTTTAAAAAATCTTTTTTAGATTTTTAGCAATTATTAATACATGAAATATAAACAAACATATTTGAAATTAAAATCAATTAAAAAAATCTAAAGCTAAGGCCAAAGTAAAATAAGTATAAATGGATTTTTTTAATGCTTTAAATTCTTTATTACAGTAAATGTTTATTAATTGATTCTAATTTTTAGGAATCACTTCATTTTAGTAGTTCTAATAATAATTGTTATAATTTTTTTAAATTACAATATATCTCTCAATCTCTTAGCTGCTTGTTCTGCGGTAATATCTCTTTGTGGTGTGCCAAACATTTCATAACCTACCATAAATTTCTTTACAGTTGCACTTCTTAATAGTGGCGGATAAAAACTCATATGAAAATGCCAATGACTATTATCTAAACTATTTGTGGGTGCTTGATGTATACCAGAAGAATAAGGAAAAGAACATTCAAATAAAGCATCGTACGTCTTTGTAAGCA
>NZ_CBFHJT010000080.1:0-12492 GCF_965656025.1 Polaribacter sp. | reverse complement strand
AATCATATCATCTTCAAAATGCATTGCCAAATCTGGTTTTACAGCTTTTGCTTTTCCACTTTGTGTAATGATTAATAATTTATCTTCTGCTCTAAATTCGCCCAATAATTCGCCTCTATTATCTACATTTAAACGCTGTACAGCATCATCAAACCAAATTTTACGTGGTTTTAAAGTTGATACTCCTGCTTCTTTAAATTCTACTTTTTTAATGGCATATTTGGTAATTGTGTTTCCACGCACTCCACGTCCTTTAACTGCTAAATCAGCAAAATCGATATCCCATTTTAATTTTTTCACACTACCAACAGAACGTAAATTGATAGTCACTACTTCTGCTTCACCATTTGGGTTTGCTGTAAAATAATGAACAATAGAACCTTTTTTACCATTGGCTAAATTGTATTCTTTATCTCTAGTGACAGAAGTTACGTTAAAACGTTTCATGTAACTTGGTCCGCTTTTTCCATCTCTGTACATCATGTTATACACGGTACGTTTGTCTTTCTTTTTAAATACAGCTACATGTATAATATCTTTACCTACAAAGGTTTTGGAATCTACTTTGGTTACCATCATTCCACCATCTTTTCTAAAAATAATAATATCATCAATGTCTGAACAATCTGTAACAAATTCATCTCTCTTTAGAGAAGTTCCAATAAATCCCTCTGCCCTATTTACATAGAGTTTCGCATTATTCATGGCAACTTTAGAGGCAACAATATCATCAAAAATTCTAATTTCTGTTTTGCGTTCTTTGCCTTTTCCGTATTTTTCTTTTAGATTTTTAAAATAATCGATGGCGAACTCAATTAAGTTTTCTAAATGATTTTTAACCACCGCAATTTTATCTTCTAAACTTTCTATAAACTGTTTGGCTTTGTCAATATCAAATTTTGATATTTTCTTAATTCTAATTTCTGTTAAACGTACAATGTCTTCTTCTGTAACAGCACGTTTTAAGTGTTTTATATGTGGCTGTAAACCTTTGTCAATAGCAGCAATTACACCTTCCCAAGTTTCTTCTTCTTCTATATCTCTATAAATTCTATTTTCTATAAAAATACGTTCTAAAGATGAAAAATGCCATTGCTCTTCCAACTCATTTAACTGAATCTCTAATTCTTTTTTAAGTAGTTCTACAGTTAAATCTGTAGAGTGCTTTAAAAGTTCTGAAACCCCTAAAAAAACAGGTTTATTATCTTCAATAGTACAGCATAAAGGTGAAATAGAAGTTTCGCAGTTTGTAAACGCATACAAAGCATCTATACTTTTATCTGGCGAAACATTGGGTGGCAAATGCACCAAAATTTCTACTTCTGCTGCAGTATTATCCTCAATCTTTTTAATTTTAATTTTCCCTTTATCATTCGCTTTTAAAATGCTATCAATTAAAGATTGAGTTGTGGTCGAAAAAGGGATTTCATTAATTACCAAGGTCTTTTTATCTAGCTGAGAAATTTTTGCACGAATACGAACTTTTCCTCCACGTTTTCCATCATTATAATTGGTAAAATCTGCAATTCCGCCTGTTAAAAAGTCGGGTACAATTTTAAAACTTCTTCCTTTTAAATATTTTATAGAAGCATCTATCAATTCTATAAAATTGTGTGGTAATATTTTGGTTGATAACCCTACAGCAATTCCTTCTGCTCCTTGTGCTAGTAATAGTGGAAACTTTACAGGTAAATCAATCGGTTCTTTTCTACGACCATCATAAGACAATTTCCACTCTGTCGTTTTTGGGTTAAAAACCACATCCAAAGCAAATTTAGATAAACGTGCTTCTATATACCTAGATGCTGCAGCTCTATCTCCTGTTAAGATATTACCCCAGTTTCCTTGCATATCTATCAACAATTCTTTCTGACCTATTTGCACCATAGCATCTGCAATAGAAGCATCTCCATGAGGGTGATATTGCATCGTATGCCCAACAATATTCGCCACTTTATTGTAACGACCATCATCTAAATCTTTCATAGAATGCATAATTCTACGTTGCACAGGTTTTAAACCGTCTTCTAAAGAGGGTACTGCTCTTTCTAAAATTACATACGAAGCGTAATCTAAAAACCACTCTTTGTACATCCCTGTAACTTTGGTAATGGTTTCTTCTTGAGGTGAATCTAATTGCTCCTCTTGATTTGTTAACTCTTCTTCGTGCTCGTTTTCGTTTATTTCTTCACTCATAAAAAACGTTAAATCGTTTAATTGTGTATTTGTTTATTTGGGCGTTCCCTAAAGGTCGGGCTTTACGTTACAATCTTTTTACTTGTGCTGAATTTATTTCAGCATCTGCTCCTTAAACTAAAAGATACTGAACCAAGTTCAGTATGTAAAAAGGATTTCCTCTTCAATCCCTAACGCAAACTTACTTGCTAACTTATAGGTTAATTCCTTATTTCTTATATCCTATTTTATTTCTTTTTAATTCCTCTTCCAATCAACTGCATGGCAATTGACATCATCGACATTGATAAAATTCCTAAATATGCTGATACATTTTCTTTAAATGATAAATCTTCATAATTGATTTGAGTAATCCAAAAAAATAGAATTATTATAAAAATTATCGAAAATATATTAAAAACTAATTTTATATTTTTCATACTTCCTCTTCTACGTAATCTAATTCAACTTTTAAATTATTGATGATAAACTTTTGTCTATCAGGAGTATTTTTTCCCATATAAAACTCCAACATTTGTTCAATAGACATTTCTTTGTCTAACATAACTGGGTCTAAACGAATATCATCACCGATAAAATGTACAAATTCATTGGGTGAGATTTCCCCTAAACCTTTAAATCGTGTTATTTCTGGTTTTCCTCTTAATTTATTTATGGCTTCTCTTTTTTCGTCATCAGAATAACAATAAAAAGTTTCTTTTTTGTTACGCACTCTAAACAAAGGCGTTTCTAAAATATATAAATGTCCTTCTTTTATCAATTCTGGAAAAAACTGTAAGAAAAACGTAATTAATAACAAACGAATGTGCATGCCATCAACATCCGCATCTGTGGCAATTACAATATTATTATAGCGTAAATCTTCTAAACCATCTTCTATATTAAGCGCAGCTTGTAACAAATTAAACTCTTCATTTTCGTACACGATTTTTTTACTCAATCCATAAGAATTTAAGGGTTTCCCCTTCAAACTAAAAACAGCTTGTGTATTTACATTTCTAGATTTGGTAATTGAACCAGAAGCAGAATCTCCCTCTGTAATAAACAAGGTAGTTTCTAAATGTGCTTCTTTCTTGGTATCACCCAAATGAATTCTACAATCGCGTAATTTTTTATTGTGTAAACTGGCTTTTTTAGCTCTGTCTCTGGCTAATTTTCTAATTCCAGATAGTTCTTTACGTTCTTTTTCTGCTTGTAATATTTTCTTTTGCAGTTTGTCTGCAACTTCTGTATTTTTATGTAAATAGTTATCTAAATGTGTTTTTACAAAATCATTAATGTAGGTTCTAACAGTTGGTAAATCTCCACCCATTTCTGTAGAACCTAATTTGGTTTTGGTCTGACTTTCAAAAACAGGTTCCATCACTTTAATTGCAATTGCAGAAATTATAGATTTACGCACATCTGAAGCCTCGAAATTTTTGCCAAAAAAATCTCGAATGGTTTTTACAACTGCTTCTCTAAAGGCAGATTGGTGTGTACCACCCTGAGTTGTATGTTGCCCATTTACAAACGAATGATATTCTTCTGAATACTGAGTTTTACTGTGTGTAATAGCTACTTCAATATCATTGCCTTTTAAATGAATTATTGGATACAACATATCGTCTTTGTTGTTATTATCTTCCAGTAAATCTTTTAAACCGTTTTCAGAAAAGTATTTTTCTCCATTAAAAATGATGGTTAAACCAGGATTTAAATACACATAATTCTTCAACATTTTAGAAACATATTCGTTTCTAAATTTGTAGTTTTTAAAAATAGTTTCGTCTGGTATAAACTGAACTTTAGTTCCTTTTCTTCGTGAAGTTTCTTCTAAAAAATCTTGTTCTCCTAAATTCCCTTGACTAAATTCTGCAGAGGCAGATTTTCCTTCACGAGTAGATTCTACTCTAAAATAAGACGAAAGTGCATTTACTGCTTTGGTACCAACCCCATTTAAACCAACCGATTTTTTAAAGGCTTTCGAGTCGTATTTACCTCCAGTATTCATTTTAGACACAACGTCTACCACTTTTCCAAGTGGAATCCCACGTCCATAATCACGAACAGTAACTTTGCTACCCTGAATAGAAATTTCGATGGTTTTGCCAGCGCCCATTACATATTCATCTATAGAGTTGTCTAAAACCTCTTTCACTAAAATATAAATACCATCGTCTGCAGAAGAACCATCTCCTAACTTACCAATGTACATTCCTGGACGCATTCTAATATGCTCTTTCCAATCTAAAGATCTAATATTATCTTCTGTATATTTTGTTTCTTGACTCATAAAAATCGCTACTACTGTTAGGTTTGAAGTACTTGTAAAAATAGGGTTTAACAAAGAAAAATGAAATGGGTTCGGTAATTAGTTATCAACAGGATTTCAACGAGAGATTTAAGTAAAAAATATTAAATCAAGATCAACATTTCATCAAATTACAACAATGAAAAATCACAAAAAAAAACAATATGTTGTATTTTTAAACAAATGATTGGTAATTGAACTTTTTAACTACTTTTGACAAAAATAAATAACAAAAAATCGTGGAAAACTCACAACTTTTAGAATTAGCAAATAAATACGGAAGTCCTTTATATGTTTACGATACAGATAAAATTGAATCGCAATATAACCGACTAACAAACGCTTTTAGTGATGTAAAAAATTTAAAATTAAATTATGCTGTAAAAGCATTATCAAACATCAATATTTTAAAGTTTTTTAAAAATTTAGGGGCTGGTTTAGATACTGTTTCTTTTCAAGAAGTACAACTGGGTTTAACTACGGGTATAGATCCTAAAAACATTATTTATACACCTAATGGTGTTTCTTTACAAGAAATTGAAGAAGTTGCCAAATTAGGAGTCCAAATTAATATCGATAATCTTTCTATTTTAGAACAGTTTGGGCAAAAACATCCAAAAACACCAGTATGTGTGCGTATAAACCCACATATTATGGCTGGTGGAAATTCTAAAATTTCGGTAGGTCATATCGATTCTAAATTTGGTATTTCTATTCACCAAGTTCCTCACATAAAACGTGTGGTAGAAAATACTGGGATGAATATCAACGGAATTCACATGCACACAGGTTCTGATATTTTAGATATTGATACTTTTTTACGTGCCTCTGAAATTTTATTTGATGTGGCTAAACAATTCAAAAACATCGATTTTATAGATTTTGGTAGTGGCTTTAAAGTACCTTACAAAGAAGGAGACATTTCTACTGATATAGAGCAATTAGGTGTGCAACTATCTGAAAGATTCAACGAATTTTGTGCGGAATATGGTAAAGAAATCACTTTAATGTTTGAACCTGGGAAATTTTTAGTTTCTGAGGCAGGTGTATTTTTAGCCAAAGTAAATGTGGTAAAGCAAACAACATCTACAGTATTTGCACACGTAGATTCTGGTTTTAACCATTTGGTAAGACCTATGATGTATAATTCTTATCATCATATTACTAATATTTCTAATTCGAAAGGTAGAGATAGATACTACTCTGTAGTTGGGTATATTTGCGAAACAGATACTTTTGGTTCTAACAGAAGAATTGCAGAAATTTCAGAAGAAGATGTGTTGTGTTTCCACAATGCAGGAGCTTATTGTTATTCAATGGCTTCTAACTATAATTCTCGCTATTTACCAGCAGAAGTAATGTTAGTAAATGGTCAGGATTATTTAATTAGAAAAAGACAGACTATTCAAGATATTTTGCATAATCAAGAAGTAGTTGAATTACCCAAAAAAGCAACAATTAAACAAGAAGCAACCGTTTAATATTTTAAAATAAATTAATTTAGCCATAGCATCATAACTATCATATTTAGGTGCTATGGCTTTTTATTATCTTTAATTCTCTATTTACTGTATGTTTTGCTCTACCCAAGCTGTTCCGCTTATAGATGTTCTTTTCATATTATTTTTCTCTAAAATAGACCCAGATACTATTCCTACACCTTCATAAATACCTCCTTTAAATAACTGATCTGGCATTAGGCTAGTTACTGTAGCTTCAATTTTATAGTCAGGAATTTCTACATATATTTCCGTAAAATATTCTTTTCCATTTATTAACGTTGATTTTTTAGGTGTAATTGTTGTTTGCACATAGGTCGAGTCACTTTTTTTACTTATCTGTACTGTTGCCATACCTTGTGTTGATTCATTAAGTTTTGGTCCAGTTAAAGAATAATTAGAAATACAAATACCGTTTTCAAACTGCATGTCTTGTAAAATCCATTTTACTTTCTTACCATTTTTATTTGAAAACTTACCCCATTCATGATCCATCCAAGTAACACCAGTAACTTCATGCTTTTCTGGCATTAAATCAGTATTTTTTGTTGATATAGATATTGTACCACTTGCTTGCAATCTTGTCAAAGAAAAATAAAAATTATTGTCTTTTAAAGTAGGTTTAGTTTGTGGTGGTTTAACTGGTGTTGCACCGTCTCCCCAGACTATTAAAGGTTTTCCATTTTGAGAAAATTTCAAATCAAAATCTACTATTGTATCATTATCTTCTAATTTAGCATTTACAACCATATTTTGAGTTAGATCTTCTTGAGGAGCTCTCATTAATACATTTTCTAAAGCAACAAACCAATCTTTATTAGGGTCTGACTCCGCCCATAAACCTGAAATAGGAATACCTGGAACAGTTTGATGATAATGTTTTTGACTTTGAACATCTGTAAGCATTACTTCTGTAAAACCATAAGGGTATATTGCACAAGCATTAATTTCGAACCCAAAAACCTTTCCCGTATTAGTTTTTAGAGTACCAATATGCCACCACCATTCTGTTGGGCAACCATCTTTGTTTGTATCAGTTTTTGGAGTATGCAAGTACATATCTTTAGGTAAACTAATATAAACCTCTTTGTCTAACTTATCTTTAGTAATATTACTTAACTGTGTATTTGATAAACCTCTTAAAGGCATATTATTCTTTGTCTTTAAACTCATAATATTTTTTTAATATGTTTTGTCACTACAAAGTTCAAATAAAATTACAATTGATTTTAACGTATAAATACCTTTATTTTAAAAAAGTAGAACTACAAATCAATTAATTTTTATGTAGCTTTAAAAGTCATGGAATATAAAGAAAACAAAAACCACATAGTTTATTATAAATTTTAAATAAGTTGTAGAATTCTCTTCACAAAAAAACAAAAAAAGAAACAGTTACAGTTTAACTTTTTCTAAAAAATAATTTATTTTTACAGACACCATAGGTTTTTTAAAACCTGTGGAATCTAAATTTGTAATAATGAAATTAAGACTTTCAACTTTTGAAGATATTCCAAGAATAGTAGAAATTATAGACGATGCAAAAGCGTTATTAAAATCTTTACAGATAGATCAATGGCAAAATGGATATCCAAATGCTGAACAGATAGAAAATGACATAAAAAATACTGAAAGTTATGTAGTTATAAATGATGAAAACCAAATTATGGCTACTACCATGTTTACTACAAGACCAGAACCAACTTATAAAAAAGTAATTGATGGCAGTTGGATAATTGATGAAAACTTACCTTATGGGGTCATTCATAGATTAGCTATGGCTAAAGAATTTCGAGGTTTGGGAATTGCAAAATTTGTTTTCGAGGAATTGCATCAAAAACTAGAACAAAAAGATATCAAAAGTCTAAAAATTGATACTCATGAACAAAATTTAGGTATGCAATCTTTAATTAAAAAAATGGGTTATCAATATTGTGGAATTATCTACACAAGCTACAATGCAAAACGTTTGGCTTTTGAGAAAGTGATTTCTTAAGTAAGAATAATAATTTAATAAAACAGACCCTTCAGGTTTTAAAATCTGAAGGGTCTTTAATCTAAATAAAATGCAAATTCATCAATACATAATTCAACAAACTCAGATTTCAGAAAAATCTATAAAAAACACACTTTCTTTATTAGGTGATGATGCTACCATTCCTTTTATAGCAAGATATAGAAAAGAAATGACTGGTAATTTAGATGAAGTAGAAATTGGTAAAATTGTAAAGTTTAAAGAAGTTTATGAAGGTTTAGAAAAGCGTAAAAAAGCAATTTTAAAAGCGTTGGAAGAACAAGATGTTCTTACGCAAGAATTAACCTCTAAAATTAATAATACAAACAACATTACCGCTTTAGAGGATTTGTATTTACCCTTTAAAAAGAAGCGAAAAACCAAAGCAGAAACAGCACGTTCACAAGGTTTAGAACCCTTGGCAAAAATGATGATGAGCCAACTTGTAAATGATTTAGAATATACAGCTTCAAAATACACCTCTAAAGAGGTTGAAACTATTGAAGATGCATTGGAAGGTGCTCGTTTTATTATGGCTGAATGGATTAATGAACGAACAGATATCAGGAATAATATTCGTTATCAAATAGAACGTTTTGCTCAAATTTCATGCAAAGTAATTAGCACCAAAAAAGAGGACGAGAAAGCACAAAAATTTAAAGATTATTTTGAATGGAGTGAAACTTTAAATCGAATTCCATCTCACAGATTATTAGCCATTTTACGTGCAGAAAAAGAAGGTTTTATTCGTGTAAAACTCCAAATTGACACTGAAATAACACTTCAAAAAATGGAAGATCGAATCATTCGCTCTAACAACGAATGTGTAGGGCAAATTCAATTGGCTATTCAAGATGCATATAAACGCTTGTTGTTTCCTTCTCTTTCAAATGAAGCGCTTTCAAAAGCCAAAGAAAAAGCAGATGATGAAGCCATTCAAGTTTTCACAAAAAACTTAAAACAACTGCTTTTAGGAGCTCCTTTAGGCGAAAAAAGAGTGTTGGCCATAGATCCTGGTTTTAGATCTGGTTGTAAAATTGTGTGTTTAAATACACAAGGTGAACTAAAACACAATGAAACTGTGTTTCCTCACGCACCTCAAAATAAATCTTTTGATGCCATAAAAAAAATTAGTTCTTTGGCAGAAGCACATCAAATTGAAGCTATTGCCATTGGAAATGGAACAGCCTCTAGAGAAACAGAGCAATTGATACAGAAAATTCAGTTTAAAAATCCAATTGATGTTTTTGTGGTAAGTGAAGCTGGTGCCTCCATTTATTCTGCTTCAAAAATTGCTAGAGATGAATTCCCAAATTACGACGTTACAGTTCGAGGAGCAGTTTCTATTGGAAGACGCTTGCAAGATCCTTTGGCTGAATTGGTGAAAATTGATGCAAAATCAATTGGCGTTGGGCAATATCAGCATGATGTAGATCAAACCAAACTCAAAAAATCTTTAGATAGCACTGTAGAAAGTTGTGTAAATACAGTTGGTGTAAATATCAATACTGCTAGTTTATCTTTACTGAGTTACGTTTCTGGAATTGGACCAAAATTGGCAGAAAACATCGTGAAATACAGAAATGAAAATGGTTCTTTTTCTTCAAGAAGTGAAATTAAAAAAGTACCTCGTTTAGGTGGCAAAGCTTTTGAACAAGCTGCTGGTTTTTTACGCGTTAAAAACGGAAAAAATCCTTTAGACGATTCTGGAGTACATCCTGAAAGTTATGCTGTAGTTGATAAAATTGCCAAAGATTTAAAAATGAAAGTCGCTAGTTTGATAGGAAATAAAGAAGTCTTACAAAAAATAAATATAAAAAATTATATTTCTGAAACTGTGGGTTTACCAACGTTACAAGACATTATCAAAGAATTAGAAAAACCCGGAGTTGATCCAAGAGCAAAAGCCAAAGTGTTTTCTTTTGACAAAAACATTAAAACCATTTCAGACTTAAGAATTGGGCAATTATTACCAGGAATTGTGAATAATATCACCAATTTTGGCTGTTTTGTAGACATCGGCATCAAAGAAAGTGGACTCATTCACGTTTCCAATTTATCTGATACTTTTGTAAAAGATGTGAACGCCATTGTATCATTGCAACAGCAAATTGTCGCAAAAGTATTAGAAGTTGATGTAGTTAGGAAGAGAATTCAATTGGCTTTGATAAACTAAATTCTAAAAACTCGTAAATATTTCTTTAATTTGATCTTAAGTTTAAATTTATTATGCAAAAAACAAAAACTCTCAAATACCTAACCATTTTAATACTATTATTTTCTTGTAGTTCAGAAAAAGATTGTGCAAAAACCATCATTGTACAAAACGAATTTATAATATCTGGTGCAAATGGAACCACTATAATTCCAGAAATAACACAAGTTGTAGATTGCAGTTTTCCAGAACCGGATGCTCCAGAAACAATTGAAGAATTACCGAAACTTTCTGAATTTTCTTATGACGTTTTAGAGTTTAAATTCACGCCCGACACAGGAAACAATACAAATAGACTAGAATATAAAATCCAACTAAATAATTTAAGTGATAAAAAGATTATGGGAATTCCGTATATCACAAAGAATATTGACGGTTTAGTTTCTACAGAAATTAATTTTGGAAACTGTAGAGAATTAGCTGCAAACTCAAGTTGTATTATTTCTTTTGATAAAGAAAGTTCTTTAGACTTAGGGCTGATCAAACAAATTTCCATAGAAAAGGTTGAATATTTTATCACTAAATAATTTTTAATTTGAAAGTCTGTATAGCCGAAAAACCAAGTGTAGCAAGAGAAATTGCTAACATTCTAGGAGCCAAAACAAAACGAGATGGTTTCTATGAAGGCAATGGTTATGCAGTTACCTATACTTTTGGCCATTTATGTACATTGCTAGAACCCAAAGATTACAAACCACACTGGAAAAGCTGGGATTTAAATAATTTACCCATGCTTCCAGAACGTTTTGATACAAAAGTAACAGGCGATTCTGGTATCAAAAAGCAGTTTAATATTGTAAAATCTTTATTTGAAAAAGCTGAAACTGTAATTAATTGTGGAGATGCAGGAACAGAAGGAGAATTGATACAAAGATGGGTCATCAATCAATGTAATTATAAAGGAAAAGTACAACGTCTATGGATTTCTTCTTTAACGGAAGAAGCTATTAAAGAAGGTTTTCAAAATTTAGAATCCTCAGAAAAATATGACAACCTTTATTATGCTGGCTATTCAAGAGCTATTGGAGACTGGTTGTTAGGTTTAAATGCAACACGTTTATACACTGTAAAATTTGGTGGTTACAAGCAAGTATTGTCTGTAGGTAGAGTGCAAACTCCTACCCTAGCAATGTTGGTGAATCGTTATTTCGAAATCCAAAATTTTAAACCACAACCTTATTGGGAATTGCAAACTACGTATAGAGATACACTTTTTAATTACGAAGATGGACGTTTTTTAAAAAGGGAAGATGGTCAAGTTTTAGCGGATAAAGTAGCGCAATCTGATTTTGAAATTGTTGCTGTTACCAAAAAGAAAGGAAAAGAATATGCACCTAAATTGTTTGATTTAACAGGTTTACAGGTATATTGTAATAATAAATTTGGTTTTTCTGCGGATGAAACTTTAAAAATGGTTCAGAAATTGTACGAAATGAAAGTAGTTACCTACCCAAGAGTAGATACTACTTTTTTACCTAATGATTTGTATCCAAAAGTGCATGGAATTTTATCAAAACTGACCAATTATAGCGAACTTACCCAACCTCTTTTAGGAAAAAAAATAAAGAAAACAAAACGTGTTTTTGATGATAAAAAAGTAACAGATCACCATGCCATAATTCCTACTGGAATTCAAGGAAATTTGCAATACAATCAGCAACAAGTGTATGATATTATTACGAAACGTTTTATTGCTGTTTTTTATCCAGATGCAGATGTTTCTAATACTTCTGTTTTAGGAAAAGCTGCAGAAGTACCTTTTAAAACAACGGGTAAAGAAATTATAAATAAGGGTTGGAAAGTAGTCTTCGAAAATAAAAAAGATAAAAATAAGGTTCTTCAACGAGATCAGAATCACAATAACAATAATAACGAGACTCTGAAACAAGTTCAGAGTGACAAAGGAAGTTTGCCTTCCTTTATCAAAGGAGAAAAAGGAAATCACGAACCTTCATTTTTAGAAAAAGAAACCAAACCACCAAGAAACTATACAGAAGCTTCATTATTACGCGCCATGGAAACTGCTGGTAAACAAGTAGATGATGATGAAAGAAAACGGAATTGGAAGACCATCAACTAGAGCAAGTATAATAGAAACGTTGTTTCGAAGAAAATACATAGAACGTAAGAAAAAATTAGTTTTACCAACCCAAACTGGTATTGATTTAATCAACATTATTGATAATGAATTGCTAAAATCTGCAGAATTGACAGGACGTTGGGAAAAACGTCTAAAAGAAATTGAACGAGGAGAATTTAATGCTGGAACATTCAT
>NZ_CBFHJT010000079.1:6542-12555 GCF_965656025.1 Polaribacter sp. | reverse complement strand
AACACCAGACAAACAACACACCAATGTTGTAAAAACAGTAATGCCTTTAATGAAAAAAGGAGCAACATTATCGTATTCTCATGGTTTTAATATTGTAGAAGAAGGGATGCAAATTCGTGAGGATTTAACCGTAATTATGGTAGCGCCAAAATGTCCAGGTTCTGAAGTTAGAGAAGAATATAAAAGAGGATTTGGTGTACCAACATTAATTGCTGTACATCCAGAAAACGACCCAGAAAATAAAGGATGGCCACAAGCAAAAGCTTATGCAGTTGCCACTGGTGGTCATAGAGCAGGTGTTTTAGCATCTTCATTTGTAGCTGAGGTAAAATCAGATTTAATGGGAGAGCAAACTATTTTATGTGGTTTGTTGCAAACAGGTGCAATTTTATCTTTTGATAAAATGGTAGCAGAAGGTATAGATGCTGGTTATGCCGCAAAATTAATTCAATATGGTTGGGAAACTGTAACAGAAGCCTTAAAACATGGTGGAATTACAAATATGATGGATAGATTGTCTAACCCTGCAAAAGTAGAAGCATTCAAACTTTCAGAAGAGTTGAAAGACATCATGCGTCCATTATTTCAAAAACATATGGATGATATTATGACAGGTCATTTCTCGAAAACAATGATGGAAGATTGGGCAAATGATGATAAAAACCTATTAACTTGGAGAGCTGCAACTGGTGAAACAGCTTTCGAAAAACAAGAAATCACTTCAGATGAAATCTCTGAACAAGAATATTTTGACCACGGAACTTTATTAGTTGCCTTTGTAAGAGCGGGTGTAGAATTGGCTTTTGAAGCAATGACAGAATCAGGTATTATTGATGCATCTGCATACTACGAATCATTACACGAAACACCATTAATTGCAAACACCATTGCACGTAAAAAATTATACGAAATGAATCGTGTAATTTCTGATACTGCAGAATATGGTTGTTATTTATTCGACCATGCTTGTAAACCTTTATTAACTGATTTTATGAAAACAGTTTCTACAGATGTAATTGGTAAAAAATTCTCAGATTCTAATGATGTAGACAATCAAGAATTAATTCGAATTAATAAAATTATTAGAAACCATCCAGTTGAAAAAGTAGGAGAAACATTAAGAGCTTCTATGACAGCAATGAAAGTGATAAAATCTGCATAAATAACATAAAGATTTTTAAATTTACAAAACCTGTCAGAAATCAAAATCTGACAGGTTTTCTTTTTATATTCGAAAGATGCAAAACAAACAAACCTATTTTCCAACGTTAGAAAACGTAAAGGATGCTGCAAAAAAGTTAGAAGGAGTTGCTTATAAAACTCCACTCAATCAAAACAGTAATCTTTCTAAAGAATTCAATGCCAATATTCTTTTTAAAAGAGAAGATTTACAAGTAGTTCGCTCCTATAAAATTAGAGGTGCTTACAACAAAATGTCTTCTTTAAATGATGATGAAAAACAACGAGGTATTGTTTGTGCAAGTGCAGGCAATCATGCGCAAGGTGTTGCTTTGTCTTGTAAACTGTTAAAAATAAAAGGCACAATTTTTATGCCATCTCCAACTCCAAACCAGAAAATTAATCAGGTTAAAATGTTTGGAGAAAACTTTGTAGAAATAGTTATTGAGGGCGATACTTTTGATGACGCATCAAATGCTGCAAAATTAGAATGCAACTTAAAAAAGAAAACCTTTATTCATCCTTTTGATGATGAAAAAGTTATAGTAGGGCAGGCAACAGTGGGTTTAGAAATCTTAGAGCAAACAGAAAAATCAATAGATTATCTTTTTGTTGCCATTGGTGGTGGTGGTTTGTCTTCAGGTTTGTCATCTGTGTTTAAAAACATTTCTCCAGAAACAAAAATAATTGGTGTGGAGCCAGAAGGTGCTCCATCTATGTTAACATCAATAAAAAATAGAAAAAATACAGCTTTAGAAACGATAGATTCTTTTGTAGATGGTGCAGCTGTTAAAAAAGTAGGCGATTTAAATTTTGCCATTTGTCAACAAAATTTACACGAAGTTATTACAGTTCCAGAAGGTAAAGTATGCCAAACCATTTTAGATTTATACAATAAAGATGCTATTGTGGTAGAACCTGCAGGAGCGTTAAGTATTGCAGCTTTAGATTTTTTTGCTGATGAAATCAAAGGCAAAAATGTAGTTTGTATAGTTAGTGGTAGTAATAACGATATCACAAGAACCGCAGAAATTAAAGAACGCGCCTTATTATATGCCAATTTAAAACACTATTTTATAGTAAAATTCCCACAAAGAGCAGGTGCTTTAAAAGAATTTGTGGCAGAAATTTTAGGACCTAATGATGATATTACACACTTTGAATATACCAAAAAAACAAATAGAGAAAATGGAGCTGCTGTAGTAGGCTTACAATTAAAAACATCTAAAGATTTAGCACCTTTAATTAAAAGGATGAAGGAAAGAAATTTTTATGGCGAATATTTAAACGATAAACCAGATTTGTTTCAATTCCTTGTTTAATTGACTTTTTTTTAAATAAAATATAATAAAAAACCGAAAAGGTTTTCGTTATTTAAAACAGTAAAGGATAGTTAACAAACTATTTTTATTTAATTTTGATAAGTAGATAGCGTCTAATATTTACCATTAATTAATCAATTTTTAGACAATTATTAGAATAAAACTTATGAAAAATACTTTTACAGAAATACCTAAAGAATATAAAATTACATCATTAGTAGATCAGAATACGTATTTAGTTGGTGGCGAATTAAAAGAATGGAAAGGTGAAAAAGCTGAGGTGTACTCATCTATTTCATCAACCAAAGAATACAAACCCACTTTATTAGGAACTGTACCGAACTTAACTGGAGAAGAAGGTATAGAAGCTTTACATGCAGCTTCTAAAGCCTACGATAGAGGGCAAGGTTTGTGGCCAACGATGAAAGTAGAAAGCAGAATTGCAGCTATGGAAAAGTTTGTGGTTCAAATGAAAACAAAGCGAGAAGAGGTTGTAAAATTATTAATGTGGGAAATAGGAAAATCTTTACCAGACTCTGAAAAAGAATTCGATAGAACAGTAGAGTATATTTACGATACTATTGAAGATTACAAACAAATGGATAGAGACTCTGCAAAGTTTGAAAAAAATAGCGGAGTTCATGCGCATATTAGACGTGGTCCTTTGGGAGTTGTTTTGTGTTTAGGCCCTTATAATTATCCTTTAAACGAAACGTTTGCGTTGTTAATTCCTGCTTTAATTATGGGGAATACAGCCATTTTTAAACCTGCAAAACATGGGGTTTTATTATTATCGCCTTTATTGGAAGCTTTTCAAAATAGTTTTCCTGCAGGTGTTGTAAATATTATTTACGGACGAGGTAGAGTATTGGCTACACCAATTATGAAAACAGGTTTGGTAGATGTGTTAGCTTTAATAGGAAACAGTAAGTCTGCCAATGCAATTCAAGCCAATCATCCACAGAAAAACAGATTGCGTTTGGTGTTAGGTTTAGAGGCAAAAAACCCGGGTATTGTTTTACCAGATGCTGATTTAGACTTGGCAATTAGCGAGTGTATTTCTGGAGCCACTTCTTTTAACGGACAACGTTGTACAGCCTTAAAAATATTGTATGTACACGAACATATTGTAGACGAATTTAATAAGCGTTTTGCAAAAGCAGTAGATGCTCTAAAATTTGGAAATCCTTGGGAAGAAAATGTAAAATTAACCCCATTACCAGAACCAGGTAAACCAGCTTACATTCAAGAATTAATTGATGATGCAATCGAAAAGGGAGCAGCAATTATTAATAAAAAAGGAGGAGAAACTACCGAAAATTATATTTTCCCTGCGGTTTTATATCCAGTTTCTAAAGAATCTAGAGTTTTTGAAGAAGAGCAATTTGGCCCAGTAATTCCTGTGGTTTCTTTTAAAAACATTCAAGAGCCATTAGATGACATGGCAGCTTCTAATTACGGGCAGCAAGTAAGTGTTTTTGGCAGTCAAGTAAAAACGTTGGCACCATTAATTGATACTTTGGTAAATTTAGTGTGTAGAGTAAACTTAAACTCTGCAGCACAAAGAGGGCCAGATGTATATCCGTTTACGGGCAGAAAAGATTCTGCAGTTGCTACTTTAAGTGTGCATGATGCCTTACGTTCATTCTCCATTAGAACTTTTGTAGCTTCTAAAGACACAGAATATAACAATGCTATTTTACAAGAATTGTTAGATAAAAAAGCCTCTAATTTTATTAGTACAGATTATATATTGTAATTTAAAATTAGATTTTTATATATTAAAAAAACCTTCAGTATTGAAGGTTTTTTTGTTTTTGATTTGGGATGTTTTTTTAAATTTTATCTGGCCAAATATTTGGTAATTCGCCACTAAAGCCCATCTTGGGAAACCTGTTAATTAATTCCATTTCTGTTGGATTCAATTCAAAATCGAACAGATGGATGTTTTCTTCAATTCTTTTGGGTGATGTAGATTTTGGTATAATAATTACGTTGTGTTGGATAATCCATCTCAGGCAAACTTGAGCCACAGATTTACGGTGTTTTTTTGCAATTTCTGTAAGCACTTCATTTCCAAAAACCTTTCCCCTTGCTAAAGGCGACCAAGACTCAACTACTATGTTTTTAAGTTTACAATACGCTGTTAATTCTTGTTGCCAATAACCAGGATGAAACTCTATTTGATTAATTGCAGGAATAACATTTGCTGTTTCAAATAGTGCTTCTAAATGCTCTTTAAAAAAATTACTGACACCTATAGATTTTATTTTACCTTCAGCTTGTAATTCTTCCATTGCTCGCCAACTATCAGCATTTATTTTTTGCCAATTGTCGTAATTTTTAGCATTTGCTGGCCAATGTATCAAGTACAAATCTATGTAATCAAGATCAAGTCTTTTTAAAGACTTTTCAAGTTCTTTTTTTGTGGATTCATAGCCTAAATTTTCACGCCATAATTTAGTAGTTATAAAAATTTCATCTCGTAAAATTCCACTGGCTTTTATACCCTTACCTACAGCTTCTTCATTTTCATAAATTGCTGCTGTATCAATTAAACGATAACCCTTAGAAATTGCAGATTTTACAGATTCAATTCCATCTTGCTCCTTACATTTGTAGGTTCCAAAACCTACTAGAGGTATTTTATTTCCATCATTTAAGGTTACTTTTTTCATAGGCTTCTTAGAAGCATTTTTTTATGTTTGATCAAATTACATACAACTCGTTACATGATAACTTTCGCCGTTTATATACCAAACAAATTAAGAAATAGCTGGTATTTTGTAAATAAAAATTAATCTAGTAAAATAATTTTAAACCTTTACAGTAAACATTGGTTTTAAAGCATTTTTAGACAAAGTTTTCGTTACACTTCCTGTAAATAAATGCGAAATGCCACTTCTGCCATGAGTACTTAAAGCAATTAAATCTGCACCTTTTTCTCTAGAAAAGTTTAAAATACCTTTCTCAACAGAAACATCACTATAAATGTTTATGGTGTGTTTGGGTAATTTAAAATCTTTTACAAAACTTTTTACTTTTTGTCTTGCTTCAGAAGTACTTACAAATCTAGATGGTGTATTAACTTTTAATAAGTGAATTTTACTATCAAACGTATTTGCAAAATTTAAAAATTTGTCAAAAACTGCTTTGTTTTCTTTTTTAAAGTTAGATGCAAAAACCAAGTTTTTAAGTTTAAATTTTTTGGCATCTTTTTTTACGATAATCACCGGTCTTGTAGAGGTTCTAACTATTTTTTCTGTATTAGAACCTATCATTATTTCCTCAAATTCAGAATGTCCCTTAGAACCCATTACAATTAAATCTGCATCAATTTTATCTGCATATTTTTGTATGCCATCAAAAGGTGTGTTTAGTTTTATAAAATACTCTACTCTAGTGCTTTCATCAAAAAACTTTGCTTTAAAGGCCAATACTTTTTCTCTGGTTTTTCTTAAATAGAGCATACTTTCTGGAATGCTAAATTTACTACTGGCACCCATATCTAT
>NZ_CBFHJT010000079.1:0-6443 GCF_965656025.1 Polaribacter sp. | reverse complement strand
CACGCCAGTTGGCAATTCTATTAAATGTATTAAATACACAGTAGCATTGCTTTTTTTAGCAATGCTTGCTGCCATTTTTGCAGCGTATTCAGACGGTTTAGAAAAATCGGTAGGTACTAATATTTTTTTCATAAGTCAGAATTTTAAGTTGATGTTTCAAACGTATTTAAAGTTACAAAAAAATAATGAATTGCACTTGCTTTGGTAAATCATAAACAATTCGTATATTTGCACCGAAAATAATGGTAAATGAAGAAAGAAGGGGACTTAAAGTCCCCTCTTTTTATATTTTATTTTAAGGTTTAAAATGGATAATAAAAAGGTAAAAGATTTGGTAGATGAAGCTTTAGAGCTTAATAAATCGTTGTTTTTAATAGATTTATCCATTTCTGTAAATAATAAAATTCAGGTTGTTGTAGATGGTGATAATGGTGTTCCTCTAAGTGAGTGCATCAGAATTAGTAGAAACGTAGAGCATAACCTAGATAGAGAAGAAGAAGATTTTTCTTTAGAAGTTACAACACCAGATATTGCACATCCACTGTCAGAAAAAAGACAGTATATTAAAAATATTGGCAGAATTTTAAAAGTAAAAACTGCAGAACAAGAATTTGAAGGAACTTTAGCAGAAGCAGACCAAGATAAAATTATCTTACAATGGAAAGCTAGAGAGCCAAAACCAATTGGTAAAGGAAAAATTACTGTAGAAAAAACAGTAACTTTAGAGTATAAGGATATTAAAGAAGCAAAAGTGAAAATTGTATTTTAAGCAAAAAATGTAATGGAAAATATAGCATTAATTGATTCGTTTTCAGAATTTAAAGATAATAAAAGTATAGACAGAGTAACACTTATGTCTATTTTAGAAGAAGTGTTTAGAGCTGCCCTAAAACGTAAGTTTGGGTCTGATGATAATTTTGATATCATTATAAACCCAGATAAGGGAGATTTAGAGATTTGGAGAAACAGAGTTGTAGTTGCAGACGGTTTTTCTGAAGATGATAACGAAGAAATAGAACTATCTGAAGCAAGAAAAATTGAGCCAGATTTCGAAATTGGTGAAGACGTTTCTGAAGAAGTAAAGTTAATAGATTTAGGTAGAAGAGCTATTTTAGCATTACGTCAAAATCTAATATCTAAAATTTATGAGCACGATAGTACAAATATATTTAAGCATTTTAAAGATTTAGAAGGCGATTTATATAGTGCAGAAGTACATCACATTCGTCATAATGCAATTATTTTGTTAGATGATGAAGGCAATGAAATCGTATTGCCAAAAAGTGAACAAATAAGATCTGACTTTTTTAGAAAAGGTGACTCTGTTAGAGGGGTTATAAAATCTGTAGAATTAAGAGGTAATAAACCAGCTATTATTTTATCTAGAACATCACCAGCCTTCTTAAATAAATTATTCGAACAAGAAATTCCAGAGGTATTTGATGGTTTAATTACTGTGGAAGGAGTTGCTAGAATACCTGGAGAAAAAGCAAAAGTAGCGGTAGATTCTTATGACGATAGAATAGATCCTGTAGGAGCTTGTGTTGGTGTAAAAGGATCTAGAATACATGGTATTGTTAGAGAATTGGGTAACGAAAATATAGACGTTATCAATTACACAAAAAACGAGCAATTATTTATCTCTAGAGCATTAAGTCCTGCAAAAGTAACATCCATGGAAATTGAAATGTACGACGAGGAAAAAAATGGTAAAAAAGGACGTGTAAATGTACTTTTAAAACCAGAAGAAGTTTCTAAAGCTATTGGTAGAGGTGGTGTTAATATTCGTTTGGCGAGTGAATTAACAGGTTACGAAATAGATGTTAAAAGAGAAGGCTTAGAGGAAGAAGATGTAGAATTAACAGAATTTGTTGATGAAATTGAAGATTGGATTATTGCAGAATTTAAAAACATTGGTTTAGATACTGCAAGAAGTGTATTAGAAACTACTGTAGAAGAATTGGTAAAAAGAACCGATTTAGAAGAAGAAACTATTTTAGATGTACAAAGAATCTTAAAAGAAGAATTCGAAGAGTAGTATTAAAAATTGAAAAAGAAATCGTAAAAAAGTATATTTTTACAAAATTAAAGGCTAAAAAATAATATATGTCTGAAGGCAAAACAACGAGGCTTAATAAAGTTTTAAGAGAATTAAATATTTCTCTTGATAGAGCAGTAGAATACTTAGCAGATAAAGGTCATGAAATAGAATCTAGACCTACTACTAAAATTTCTGGTGATGTCTATCAAGTTCTTCTAGATGGTTTCCAAACAGATGCCAGTAAAAAAGCAGCGTCTAAGGAAGTTGGAGAAGAAAAACGAAAAGAGAAAGAAGCAATTCGCGCAGAAATAGAAGCTAAGCAGGAGAGAAAAAGGATAGAAGAAGCCAAAAAAGAAGAAGTTTTAAAAGCGAAAGCCGAAAAATTAGAGTTAAAAACCGTTGGTAAAATAGATATTGACAACGTTGGTAAAAAAGCCGAACCAAAAACTGAAGAAGTTAAAGAAGAGGCACCAAAAGCTGATGAAACTAAAACAGCACCTGTTGCAGAAACACCAGCAAAAGAAACTCCAAAAGTAGAAGTTCCAAAAGTAGAAACTCCAAAAGCTAAAAAAGAAATATCTAACATAGAAAAGGAGTCTGCAAAAAAAGAACCTTCTAAAAAACTAGACACAAAATCTACTCCTAAAGAAGAAGAGAATACTACAGAAGTAACTTCAGAAAATGCGGAGGCTATAAAAACACAGTACAAAAAGTTAGATGGTCCCAACTTTACAGGTAAAAAAATCGATTTAAAACAATTCGAAAAACCTAAGAAGAAAAAACCAGAAGCTAAAAAAGACGGCAAATCCGATCCAAGGAAAAAGCGTAAACGTATTAGTAAACCTGGTTCAACAAGTGGTACTGCAAGAGGTGGTCAAGGAGGAAGAGGTTCTAACAATAGAGGTGGTTTCAAAGGAAGAGGAAACAATAGGCCTGCTGTTAAAAAAGAAGAACCAACAGAAGCAGAAATCCAAAAGCAAGTAAGAGAAACTCTCGAGAAATTGCAAGGGAAATCTTCTAAAGGTAAAGGAGCAAAATATAGAAGAAATAAAAGAGATGCCAGAAGAGAACAATCTGAGGCAGAAGAAGAAGCACAAGCATTAGACAACAAAATCTTAAAGGTAACAGAATTTGTTACTGTTAGTGAAGTTGCTACAATGATGGATGTTCCTGTAACCAATATTATCTCTGCATGTATGTCTTTAGGGATGATGGTTACAATGAATCAGCGTTTGGATGCAGAAACATTAGTAATTGTTGCAGAAGAATTTGATCATAAAGTAGAATTTGTTGGTGCAGAAGTAGAAGAATCTATAGAAGAAGTAGAAGATAAACCAGAAGATTTAGAAACAAGAGCGCCAATTATTACAGTAATGGGGCACGTAGATCATGGTAAAACTTCTTTATTAGATTACATTAGAAAAGCAAATGTAATCGAAGGCGAAAGTGGTGGAATCACACAACACATTGGGGCGTATTCTGTAAACGTAGGCGATCAAAAAATAGCATTTTTAGATACACCTGGTCACGAAGCCTTTACAGCAATGCGTGCACGTGGGGCGCAAGTAACAGATTTAGTAATTATTGTGGTAGCAGCAGATGATGATGTAATGCCACAAACTAAAGAGGCTATTTCGCATGCGCAAGCTGCAGGGGTTCCTATCATATTTGCAATCAATAAAATTGATAAACCAAATGCGAACCCAGATAATGTAAAAACACAACTTTCTTCAATGAATTTATTGATAGAAGAATGGGGTGGTAACATACAATCACAAGATATTTCAGCAAAAACAGGAGAAGGTATTCCTGAGTTGTTAGAAAAAGTTTTATTAGAAGCAGAAGTTTTAGAACTAAAAGCAAATCCTGATAAAAACGCAGTTGGTGCAGTTGTAGAAGCATTGTTAGATAAAGGTAGAGGTTATGTAACCACTATTTTAGTACAAGCTGGAACTTTAAAAATAGGCGATTACTTATTGGCTGGTAAACACAGTGGAAAAGTAAAAGCAATGTTTGATGATAAAGGAAATAATTTAGAAGCTGCAGGTCCATCAACTCCAATATCAATTTTAGGATTGGATGGAGCGCCACAAGCAGGTGATAAATTTAATGTTTTTGAAGACGAAAGAGAAGCAAAACAAATTGCCTCTAAACGTTCTCAATTACAACGCGAGCAATCTGTTAGAACTCAGAAAACATTAACTTTAGATGAAATCGGACGTAGAATTGCGTTAGGAGACTTTAAAGAGTTAAATATTATCTTAAAAGGTGATGTAGATGGTTCGGTAGAAGCTTTAACAGACTCTTTCCAAAAATTATCAACGGAAGAAATTCAAGTAAATATTTTACACAAAGGTGTAGGTGCTATTACTGAAAGTGATGTATTATTAGCAACAGCTTCAGATGCAATTATTGTTGGGTTTAACGTACGTCCGCAAGGAAATGCTAGAATGGTTGCAGATAGAGAAGAAGTAGATATTAGAACATACTCTATCATTTACGATGCCATTAACGACTTAAAAGATGCTATGGAAGGCATGCTGTCTCCAGAGATGAAAGAAGAAGTAACGGGTAATGTAGAAATTAGAGAAGTTTATAAAATTTCTAAAGTTGGTAACATTGCAGGTTGTATGGTGATGTCTGGTAAAATCTTTAGAGATTCTCAAATCAGAATTATTAGAGACGGTATCGTTGTGCACGATGGTGTATTGTCATCTTTAAAACGTTTTAAAGACGATGTAAAAGAAGTAGCTAAAGGATATGATTGTGGTCTTCAGATTAAGAATTATAACGACATTCAAGAAGGTGATGTTATAGAAGCCTATAAAGAAGTAGCCGTTAAAAAGAAATTAAAATAAATATATTTTAATATAAAAAGTAAAGCCGAAATTCAATTAGAATTTCGGCTTTTTTATTGCTAGTAATTTTACTAATTTCTGCTAACTGTTATTGTAAACTGGCAACTAAATTATTTCCCCATAGGAATTACAATGGTACCAGTAAATTCTTTGCTAAAAATTAAATTAGCTCTATCTGCCTCCAATTTTGTTTTGTAATTTCCAACCTGTACTTTCCACTCTGGATTGTTGTAAACTAGCTTTCTAGATACTCTTGGGTACAAAATACCAAATTTTGCATGGGTGCTTTTGGCAGTTCTTTCATTACCGTAATAAACTTGAATGGTGTAGCCAAATCCATTTTTTTTATTGTAATTTCTCTTTTTTTCAATCAACTTTTTAATAGAATCGCTTGTTTTCGTCTCATTTTGAGCTTGTAAACTCATCGTAAAACAAAAGAAACAGAATAAAAAAAGTGTTAAAAATTTTGGTTTTTTCATGTGTAAAAATCTTTTTACAAAAATAACGACTTGTAATAGAATATATTGAATTATACTCTTATTTAGAATTGTTATAAATTGATATTTAACATTCTATTCGCTTTTCAAAATTTAGCAATATGTAGTACTTTTGTAGAACTGTTCAAAACGCAGTTTTTTGAGCGAAATTATACACAATACTAAAATTATAGTTTGTACATATGAAAAGTGTAACATTGCAGAGTAGACTAACTTCAGTACTTCTTAAAAGTCTTACAATACTTTTGTTTTTTGCGTTTAGCGTATCTTCTTATTCCCAAGAGGTAGATGAGGCTCGTCAAAAAGCTGGGAAAAAATTATTCAAATCCTTGTGTGCTTCTTGTCATAAATTAGATAAGAAATTGGTAGGACCTGCCTTAGGTGGTGTAGAAGAGCGTAGAGAAAATTCTTGGTTAAAATCTTGGATTAAAAACAACGCAGAATTTCAAAAGGTAAATGCAGAAGCAGCTGAAGCGGCACAATATAGTGCAACTGCTATGAATGCTTTTCCTCAATTAAACGATGCTCAAATTGACGATATTTTATATTACACAACGGTCGGTGAGATTAAAAAAGTAGCCGCACCAGGTGAGGTTGTTGTTGGTAATCAAGTTTTAGAGAAAAACGGAGCGCCAGATTGGTTAATTTATTTATTAGCTGCAGCAATTGTTGTTGCGTTTTTAATGATTGCTAGTTTGTTGAAACAAGTTAGTGAATTAAAAGGAAATAAAAAATTAGAGGTACAATCTAACTTAAGAAGAGATTTACAAGAATTGTGGGTGGGTGTAAAAAATAACACTTTCTTAAAAGTATTATCTACTATTTTCTTGTTGTTAATTGGTGCTTATGTAGTGTTTGGTATGCTGTTTACTGTTGGTGTAGATCAAGGGTATCAACCAATACAACCAATTGCATTTTCACATAAGATACACGCAGGAGAAAATAAAGTAGATTGCCAATATTGTCACTCGTCAGCAAAACATAGTAAACATTCTGGTATTCCATCAGTAAATGTTTGTATGAATTGTCATAAAGCAATTGCAGAAG
>NZ_CBFHJT010000078.1:9975-12667 GCF_965656025.1 Polaribacter sp. | reverse complement strand
GGAGAACCAATAATCATTAAGTTTTCTTTGTGTGTTTTGTATAATTCTTCAAGACCTTTGTATTGTGATGTAAAACCACATTTAGAAGCAACATTTACAAAGAGAATAAATTTATTACTGTGTTCGCTTAAGTCAATAGCCTTATTTTGTAGGCTATTGATTTTAATATCGTAGATATTTGTCATTTTTTTATATTTTGAAGTTTACAATTCCACAGTCTAATTCAAAAATTTGACCTGAAATTGAATTTGCTTTTTCTGATATTAGAAAGGTTGCTAAATCTGCAACTTCTTCTGGCTTTAAAAACTTTTTAAGTGGGTGACGTTCTGTGATATTTTCTATCATACGCTCATTTCTTAAAAGTTTAGAGGCCAAATCTGTGTCTGTAACTGTGGGTGCAATTGCATTTACACGAATTGTTGGTGCTAGTTCTGCACCTAAAGATTTGGTAATGCCTTCAACACCAGATTTTGCTGCAGCCACACTTGCGTGAAAAGGCATGCCTAGTTTAGTAGCTACGGTACTAAATAATAAGATTGAAGGATTGTTTCCGTTTTTAATTTTTGGTAAGTAATGTTGTATGGCTTTTACAGCACCCACAACATTTATTTCAAAATCATCTCTAAAATCGTCTAATTTTAGCCTAGATATTGGTTTTAGGTTTATGCTACCAGGACAATAGATTAATGTATCTATGGTGTCTAAATCTGGTAAATCATCTGCAAGAATATCGCAATTGTAATGAGTTAAGTTAGCGTGAGATTGCAAAGGAGCAGATCTACTAATGTTAAAAATTTTGTTTTTTTCTACTAAAGAATTTACAATTGCTTGTCCTATTCCTTTGCTACCTCCAACTACTACTATATTTCTCATATTATATTTACGGTCTTCCTTTCAAGCGCTTTTCAATTTTTTGCTTTACAGCTGTTAAACGCTTCATTTGATCCATAATTTCTGGATCTTTTTCTTGTTTATATACTTCATTTAGCTCTAAAATAAGTGCTTTTACTTCTCTTGAGGCTAAAATTCTATCACTTGTGGTTTTAAAAGAGAATTTTCTATTCTCAAACTCAACGGCTCTTTCTAATAAATTCATTCTATTACTTTAGTCTTTTTTTAAATAATTTTGGTAATATAATTATAAAACTTAGATAAGCAATAAAAATGTCTATTATTTATGCAGTTAATGGTTTTCCTTTTAAACGTTTTTCTATTTTTTGTTTTATTACGGTTAGTCTTTTCATGATATCCATAATTTTGTCATCTTTATTTTTTTTGTATATTTCGTTTAGGCTTAATATTAAAGATTTTGCTTCTCTTGCAGCCATAATACGATCGCTTGTGGTTGGAAACCTTTTTTTTCTAGTTTCGAATTCTAATGCTTTATCTATTAAATCCATAACTTAGTAATTTAAAGTGTTTTGTAATTCTGCTATTTTTTCTGGGGTATTGAACTGACCACCAAAAAAGGAAGTAACTGTAGACGAAGTATCATCTTTAATACCTCTCGAAGAAACACATAAATGTTTTGCATCTATAATTACAGCTACGTCTTCTGTATTTAATATTGCTTTTAATTCCTCTGCAATTTGGTTGGTTAATCTTTCTTGCACTTGAGGTCTTTTAGCGTAATACTGTACAATTCTATTTAATTTAGATAAACCAATAACTTTGCCAGAAGAAATGTATGCAACATGGGCTTTTCCTATAATTGGTACAAAATGATGCTCGCAATTAGAGTAAAACGTAATGTTTTTTTCTACCAACATTTGGTTGTATTGATACTTGTTATCAAACAAAGCAACTTTGGGTTTGTTGGATGGATTTAAACCTGAAAAGATTTCTTCAATGTACATTTTAGCGACTCTTTTTGGAGTGCCCTGTAAAGAATCATCTGTTAAATCTAGACCCATTACGTCCATTATTTCTGAAAATAAGGAAGCTATTTTTTCCTTTTTCTGTTCATCAGAAAGTTTAAAAGCGTCTGGTTTCATAGGAGTTTCTAATCCTGTAAAAAGATGGTCATCTCCAACTTCTTCAAAAGAAAATCCATTTAAATTTTTTGAAACCTCTTTTTCTTTTAATACTACGTCTGTAATCATTTTTTTGTCTTTTTAATGTGCTGTCTTTAAGAACTCTATACTTAAATCAAAGCACCGTTTTTATCTTTTTGCTATAGAGTTGTTTGATATTGATTTTTGCCTTGTACATTTAAACCTTCCGCTTGCAAAGGTTCTTAATTTTTGATGTTTGGTTTTTCTGCCTTGTACTCTTTTTCGCCACATTTTGAAGCTTTTTGGCTTCATTTCTCTGCGCATTAAGTTGATAACTTCTTGTTCTTTTAAACCAAACTGAAATTCTATTGCTTCGAAAGTTGTTCTGTCTTCCCAAGCCATTTCTATAATTCTATCAATAGCTATGCCACTAAGAGGTTTACTGTTAATGGAATTCATATTGTTTATCGTATTCTATTTTTATGTTAATTAATTTGTCTATAAACTTTTTGTTTTCTTTTAGCAATTTACTTTTTTTAAACCTTACAAAATTACCTTGAGCATGAATGCTAAAACCATCTGTTTTGTAAGTGTGCAATTGGTAATAGGGTATAGCCCAGCTAAAGTTTTGTAATCCTTTTGTAATATGAACTAAAATGCCCTTTTCTCTTAACTCGATGTTTCCATAATTGATGTCA
>NZ_CBFHJT010000078.1:0-9877 GCF_965656025.1 Polaribacter sp. | reverse complement strand
GTTAAATATCATTAATCAAATATACATAAAAATAGATTACGTTTAATCATTTACGCTGTACGTTAAACAAAAATTAACAATATATTATAATTTTAAAGACGATATCAATTATTAAGCAATCTATTTCTATCTGAGAGAGTGTGTTTTTTTAAAATTCTGCTACTTTCCTGTAGTACTTCAAAATCGTTTTTCATTTTCCAAAGTACATCACTAGCTTTTTTTCTAGCAATTTTTACGTTAACAATTGGGTTTGGGTAATCTTTACCCAAAATTAAATTGTTAAATTGCTGGTCTAAAGGAGTCATTAAATAAGGCTCGTGAATAAAAGCGGTTGGTAATTTTGCCAATTCTTGCACCCATTTTTTTATAAAAATAGCATCTTGGTCATGTTGTTTGCTATTTTTTACGGGGCTGTAAATTCTCAAAACATTGATGCCTGTTTCACCTGCATTCATTTGTAATTGCGGAAAATGAATACCAGGTTCAAAATCTAAAAATAGTTTAGATAGATGTTGTGATGCATCTTGCCAAGGTTGCCATAAAATATGTGTAAAAAAAGATACTAACATGGCACGCATTCTAAAATTTAGGTATCCAGTTTCTATTAGGCATCTCATACAGGCATCTACCAAAGGAAAACCTGTTTGCCCTTCTTTCCATGCTGTTTGGTATTCTGCAGAAATACTTTTTTTTAATTTTTGATAACCTTTGTTTATACTCGCATTTTCCATGGTGTGTTCCATTTCAAATTTCTGAATAAAATGTGCTTGCCAACGCAATCTAGATACAAAAGCGCCTAAGTTTTTTTTATTAGTTGCTGTTTTATGTTGGTGTGCTTTTTGAAAAATTTGACGAATTGAAACATTACCCCAAGCTATATAAGGAGAAAGTCTACTACAGCTTTCTCTAGCCAAAGCAGGTTTAGAAATTTGATGCATGTATTTTTTATGTCTTTCGTCAAAGAAAGAATCTGCATATCTCCATGCCATTTTTGTGCCACCTCTTTGAAAATAAGGATGCTTTTCTGTAGTTAAATCGACTACGTTAAAATATCTTTCTAGTTGATTAATTTCATCAATATGAATAAAAGAAGACGCTTTTAAATTATTTTTTATAAGAGGTTTAAACATGTAATCTTCCCACAAATCAAACCAATCTTCTCTGTTTAACAAACCTCTTAAAACACCATTATTGTTATTTTCTATCCAATGGATAGAATTGTTTCTACAATATCTTGCAAACTCTTTATCTCTATTATAAGTTATTAGCAAACCCGTTTCTTGATGCGAAAAAACGTTGGTAACATTATAATTGGTAAGTAGTTGATTAAATGCAGTTACCACTTCTGTTTGTACAGTTAAAACTTTGGTATTGTATTTTTTTAAATCTTCATTTAAATTGGCAATAGATTGTTTGATAAAATCCCAATGGCGTGAATCATAATGTGGATCTTCTATGAGAGTGTTTTCAAATACGTATAAAAATAATACACGTTTATTAGATTTTGAAGCATTTTGAATTGCTTCATTATCTTCTAGACGCAGATCGCGTTTAAACCAAACAACATGTATTTCTTCTTTATTAGTATCCATCTATATTTTCTATAATATGATTCGCTTTTTCTTTAATTTTTGTGCGCTCTTCTGAAGACATTTTATTTAATAGACTATACATCATTTTCATACGAAAGTTAGATGATAATTTCTCTTGTTTTTCGTCTAAAAAGTTCCAGTATAATGTGTTGAAAGGGCAAGCATCATCTCCAAATTTCTTTGTTTTTTTATAGCTACAACTATCACAATAATTACTCATTTTACTAATATAACTACCACTAGAAACATAAGGTTTTGTAGCTATTTTTCCACCATCTGCAAATTGGCTCATTCCTCTTGTATTTGGCAGCTGCACCCATTCTATGGCATCTACATAAATGCCCAAATACCAAGCATCTATTTCATCTGGATTTATTTGAGTTAACAATGCAAAATTACCAGTAACCATTAAACGTTGTATATGGTGTGCATAACCATTGTCTAAAGAGTTGTTAATGGCATTTTTTAGGCAGTTCATTTTGGTGTTTCCTGTCCAAAAGAAATTGGGGAGTTTGTTTTTATTTTCTAAAAAGTTTTCTTTTTTATAATCTGGCATTAGCATCCAATACATGCCTCTCATATATTCTCTCCAGCCTAAAATTTGCCTTATAAAACCTTCTACTTGAGAGATGTCTATCTCATCCGTTTTTTCTCTGTACGTTTCTAAAACTTTATTGATGATTTCTTTTGGAGAAAGCATTTTTGTATTCATGGCAAAAGAAATTCTACTATGAAAAAGATATATTTTATCTGTATGCATTGCGTCTTGATAATCGCCAAAATGCACCAATAAATGCTCGCAGAAATATTCTAATTGTTCTAAAGATTGATTTCTAGAAATTGGATATTCAAAATATTTTGGGTTGATGTTACCAATAGTTTCTATATTTGCTTCTTTTAGTTCTGATACAATTTCTGACACATCATTATCGAAACTAATTTCTGGTGGAATTAAAGCATCTCCTTTCCACTTTTTTCTATTGCTAGCATCGTAATTCCATTTGCCACCTTCAGGTTGACTGTCAACCATTAAAATTTGGTGTTTTTTACGCATATTTCTATAGAAATTTTCCATTAGAAATTGCTTTTTACCTTTAAAAAAAGTAGCTAATTCTTCTTTTTCTGTATAAAAATGTTCGCTAGAAAATTGCTCAAATTTGATGTTTAAATCTGTTGTAAATTGGGTTAATTGTTTGTCTAAACGAAATTCGTCTGGTGCTAGATATTCAAATTTTTCGATGTTATATTCATCAATTATATTTGCTAAATTAACTACAAGACTTTGGGTGTTTTTTTTATCATTTAGTTGATAATAAATAACCTTATGGTTGTTCGATTTTAATTCTTTTGCAAAATTTCTCATAGCGGCAAAAAAACCAACTACTTTCTGTATATGATGTTTTGTATAATCAGTTTCTTGTCTCATTTCAAACAAGCAATATGTAACTTCATTATCGGTTTTGTGAAACCAAGAATGATTACTGTTTAGTTGATCTCCAAGAAGTAATCGTAATTTTTCCATCTTAAAATAAGGTTTTTTCTAGCCATAGTTTTCTAAATTTATACTTGCTATCATAACGCTCTGCTTGTAGTTTTGTGTTGAATTTTCGATCTCTAGGGTCATTACCAACACCAGCTACATACATCCAATTACCATAATTGCTATGTACATCATAATCAATTAATAGCGACTCAAAATATGCAGCACCAATTCTCCAGTCTAACAATAATTCTTTGGCAAAGTAAGATGCTACATTTTGTCTACCTCTATTGCTCATCCAACCAGTTTTTTTTAACTCTATCATATTGGCATTTACAAAATCATCTTTTGTTTCGCCATATATCCACTTATTAATGTCTTTTTGGTAATTATACCATTGATAATCTTTGTCTAGAATTCCACCAATTTTAAAAATTTTATTGTTGTATTTTAAAGAAATGTATTTAAAGTAGTCTCTCCAAATCAATTCGAAAATTACCCAGTAAGTGGATTGATTTGCACCAAATTCATTCTCAAACTCTTTAATTTTCCAATAGATAGTTTTTGCAGAAATACTGCCATTTGCTAACCAAGCAGAAAATTTAGTACTGTAATCTGTACCTACTAATCCGTTTCTTGTTTTTTTATAGAAAGCTACTTTTTTGGTTTCAAAAAAATAGTTGTCTAACCTTTTTAAAGCTTCACTTTCTCCTCCTAAAAAAGGAAATGCGGTTTTATTTGGTATTTTAAAATCAGAAAAGCCTAAGTTTTCTAAGGTTGGTATTTCTGTTTTTATCTCTAGTAAATTATCACTAGAAAGTTTAGATATATTATTTTCTTCTTGCACTGCAACTGTTTTTTCTAACTTTTTTCTGAAAGCAGTAAATACATTGGGTATTTTAGAAAAGTCTTTAGAAACTGTATTTGGGTGATATAAAAATTGATCATAATCTTCTACAAAAGAAATATCAGAAGGCAATTTTTTTCTAATTTTTTTATTTGTTTCTGTTTCTTCTTTTGTCCATTCTTTCTGTGTATAAATGTCAGTTACAGCATATTCTTTGCAAAGTTTTTGTAATTTGTTTTCTGGACTATCAAAGTAGGTTAGGAGTGTAATATTTAAGTTTGCTAGATTTCTTTGTAAATCTGCAATGGTTTCTATTAAAAATTTAGCTCTAAATTTTGCTGTTTTTTTAAAACCATAAGCATCTTCTTGAAACAGTTTTGGGTCAAAAAAATAAACCGCAAAGGTTTTATTATTATTTTCTATAGATTTTTTTAAAGAGATATTATCGTTTACACGTAAGTTATTACGAAACCAAACTAAACCTGTATTTTTTTGTTGCTCCTGCATTTTTTACTACAATATTTTACTTCTTCCCAATTCTTTTCCCATTTTTTTCTCCATGTAAAAGGTCTGTTACAAACCACACAAATTTTTTCTGGGAGATGCTGCTTTTTCACAATTATTTATTAATGTTATTAATCATCCCATTAAAAACGAACCAATGAAATGGCATAACTGCATACCAATACAACCTACCTCCAAGTCCATGAGGCCTAAAAGTTGCTGTTTGATATATAAAATTATCTTCCACTTTAAACTCTAACCAAGCTTCTCCTGGTAAAATCATTTCTGCATACAACAGTAATTTCCCCTTTTCTTTATCAGCATAAATTACACGCCAAAAATCTAAGGCATCACCCGCATTTAACTCTGTTGGATGTCTTCTACCACGTCTTAAACCTGCACCTCCAAAAAACTGGTCTAAAAAACCTCTAATTTTCCATAGGAAAGTACCATAATACCAACCAGTTTCACCACCAATTGCCCAAATTTTATTGAGAGATTTTTGTTTGTCTTTAATCTTTCTTTTCTTAAAATCTTTAAAACAACCGAATTCTGGTACATTAATAAATTTATGTACAAAATTCTTTAGTTTACCACTACTGATGTAAGAATCTTTCCAGCTAGATATAATGCTGTTTTGCTCTATTTTTTTAAAGGCTAATTTTACGGCATCTTTATAACTCATTGGGTTTACATCCAATAATTTATTGATGTTGCTTTTTTTACCAATTACTTCTACACCCATAGAATTTACCAAAGAAGAGGCTAATTTATAGGAAGTAGAGGTTACAAAATATAGCCAGTAAGAAGACAGTTTAGGCGTCATTACTGGTACTGTTAAAATGTATCTTTTTAGTTTTCTAACTTCTGCAAACTGCAAAAGCATTTCTTTATAAGTTAAAATTTCTGGTCCAAAAATATCATGCGAAGTGTTGTACAATTCTTTTTTAGCCAAGGCTTTGTGTAAAAAAGATAGTACATCTCTAACAGCCAAAGGTTGGGTTTTGGTATTTAACCATTTTGGGGCAATCATTGCTGGTAGTTTTTCTACCAAATCTCTAATAATTTCAAAAGAAGAACTACCAGAACCTACAATAATACCTGCTTTAAAAGTTGTTAATGCATAGTTGTCTGAAGCCAATGTGTTTTCTACATTTTTTCTAGAAAGTAAGTGTTTAGATAGTTTCGTGTCATTTGTAATACCACTTAAATAAATTACTTGTTTTAGGTTAGATTTTTCTGCAAAGCGTTTAAAATTGATGGCACATTTTTCTTCTAAAACATGAAATTCTCTTGCAGAATTAGACATAGAATGTATTAAATAATAAGCAATATCTATATCTTCAGGAATTGCCTCTAAAGAATGACTGATTAAAAAATCTGCCTCTATTAGTACAATGTTTTCTTGATTTTTATAGTAGTTTTGGGCGCGTTTTTTATCTCTAACAGGGCAAATAATGGTATGTCCATCATTTAATAATAAAGGAATTAGTCTTTTGCCAATGTATCCAGTTGCTCCTGTTACGAGTATTCTCATACACTTTCTTCTCTTTTTTTAGGTCTTTGGTAAGTTAATTGCTTTTTAAATTTTGGAATGGCGTAGGTGTCTAAACCATTTATGGTAGCAACTTTACCTGTTGCTAAATTTATCAAACCATCATCATGTAATAAATTATCTTGTACGTATAATTCTTCTATTTGAGATACGATTAACATCACATCATTAGAAGGTACATAAACCTCTTCTACAAACTTCATGCTCATTTGTACAGGGGCATTTTTTACAAATGGCGCTTTAAAATCGCCTTTATAATCTTCTTCTAAGTTGGTCATGTCAAACTCAGAAACATCTTCTGGGTATTTAGCAGATGTATGGTGTGCATCTTCTATAATATCTTCATAAATATGATTGATGGTAAAGTAGCCAATTTCTTTAATGTTTTTATGGGTATTTCTCGGTACAGTTGTAGGTCTTAAAATAAACCCTAAAGTTGGTGGGTTAGAGCCTAAATGAACAACAGAACTAAACACTGCAACATTGGTTATACCATCTTTTGAGATGGAACCCAATAAGTTGGCAGATTTAAACCCAGAGCAACTGTTAATTAAGTTTATTCTATAGATTTTATCTAAATTATCGATATCTTTTCTATTAAAATAAGCCATTATAAAGAATTGAAATTATTAATTTTCACATCTTTTGCTCTTAAATCGTGCATTAAATTATACAAACCAAAAAATGTTCGGTTGATGTAGATAAAGTGTTTAGAGCCTCTATTACCATTCATATTTTTTAGCTCGGTACTTTTTGCGTATTTAGTTCCTAATTCAGAAATTCTTCCAAAGAATTTTTCATTAGAAAAATCGAAAACTTCGTTATTAAAAGGTTGTGTAAATAAGCTTAATAATTCATGAAAAATATTACTAAAAAAAGCCAATTCCTCAGGTGAATCATCTTCTCTTAAAATTTCTAACTCAAATAATTTTTTCTCGAAAAACACAGGGTCTTTTAAACTTTCTTCGTTTGCCAATTCAAAATAAGGAACATAAAATTCATTAGGGATTGTTTTCATACATCCAAAATCGATGACAATAAGCTCGTTTTCTGGAGATATTAAAAAGTTTCCAGGATGTGGATCTGCATGTACTTTTTTTAGTTTATGAATCTGAAACATGTAAAAATCCCAAAGAGCTTGCCCAAGCTTATTTCTAGTTTCTTGATTTTCTGTTGTAAATTCAGATAAGTGAACACCATCCATCCAATCCATAGTAATAATTCTATCTGAAGATATTTCAGGATAATAATTAGGGAATTTTAAGTTAGGGATGTGTTTACATGCTTCTACAATTGCTTGACTTTGTTCAACTTCTAAAACATAGTTTGTTTCTTCTGCCAATTTATTTTCTACTTCTTTAAAATATTTATCGGAATCTTTACCTTTAATATTAAACATTTTAATAGCAATGGGTTTTACCAAAGACAAGTCTGATGCTATACTGTCTGAAACACCAGGATACTGGATTTTTACAGCCAATGTTTTTCCATCTTTTTCTGCCTTATGCACTTGTCCAATACTTGCAGCATTTACTGAAACAGAATTAAATTTATCGTAAATTTCATTTGGGTTTTTACCAAAATATTTTTTAAATGTTTTAGTAACTAAAGCAGGGGATAATGGGGGTACAGAAAACTGAGACAAAGAAAATTTTTCTACGTAAGCTTGTGGTAAAATATTCTTTTCCATACTTAGCATTTGTGCTACTTTTAAAGCACTTCCTTTCAGTTGTTTTAAACTGTCATAAATATCTCCAGCATTGTTTTCATTTAGTCTGGCTTTTGCTTCCTCTTCTGTTTTGGTAATCTTATCACCATAGTATTTTAAATAATTTACACCAATTTTAGCACCTGTGGTTACTAGTTTTGATGCTCTTTGCATCTTAGAAGTGGGTATGGAGTCTAGTGTTTTCATTTTTTTTTATGAGCTTATAGCTACTGTTATGGTTTTAAATGATTTTAATTAAAATTCACTTTTTCTTTTAAAATGAATTTTCCAAAATCGATGATACTTTTCAGAGGTTTAATGTCCATCAAGTCAAAACGAGCGTTGATAGATTTTTCTATAAAAATATCTGTTTTTTCAAAAGATGGAGACGTGTCGTCTAACCAAAATTTTAAAGTGATTAGCAAATGCATCCAAGAAGATTCTTGTGTTGCTTTGTCTTGTATTTTTTCTAACTTCTCTTGCTTCAAATCTATTTTTTCGATGCCAATGTTGCTTACAAAAGTTCGATAGTCTGCTCTTAAGTGTTTTAAAGATTTTAAACTTTTTAAATCTTTGTTTTTTAATGCATATACTACATAACTTCTATTTAGAGTTAGCATTTCGAAAAAGGTAAAATAGAAACTTAATAATTTGTTTCTTGCATCGTAGTTTGGGTACTCTTCACTTTTAGCCAATACTTTTATAGTGTTGTTAAAAAATTCACTAAAAATAGATTGTTCTATCGCTTCAAAAGAGCCATAATATTTGTAAAAATCTGCTTCTTCAAAATTGTGCTCTTTGGCAAAACTAAAAACCGATTTTGGATCATGATTGTTTTCTAGTACAAACTCCATGTACCAGGTAATTAAATTTTCTTTGGTGATGTTTTTCTTGCGCGCCATAATAACTTTAAATTTATGTAAAGATACAAATGTTTAATAAAATTAATATTTTATTAAACAATAATCTTTTGTTAAATGTATCGTTTAATAATAAAAAAAAACTATGATAAAATTTAAGAACGTATAAAACTTTATATTTAAATAGTATAATGTTTAAAATACAAATTAATAATAAAAGCCATACTCTAAAAGTTAAACGTAATTGTTAATTTGAAACTGTATTTTGTTGTATTTTCGTTAGATAAAAGAAGTTGAAATATTAGCTAAAATCTCTAATCTCTTTAAATGATGTTAAAAAGTACATATATAAAATTATTTTTTTTAATCTTATGCATATCTATTTTTACGAAGTGCAAAACAAAAAACAAAAATAATACAGTAAATATAGAAAATACTGCACAACAGAAGGTTCTGAAATCGGAGGCTCCAGAAGGTATGGTTTGGGTAAAAGGTAAAACATTTTTAATGGGGGCAAAAGAAGGAGATAAATATGCAATGATGAGAGAAAAACCTGCCCATGAAGTATATGTAGACGGTTTTTATATTGATGAACACGAAGTTACCAACAAGCAGTTTAGAGCGTTTGTAGAAGCAACAAATTATATTACAGTTGCAGAAAAATCAATAAATTGGGATGAAATAAAAAAAGATTTACCTGCAGGAACACTAAAACCAGCAGATTCTATTTTACAACCAGGTAGTTTAATTTTTAATAAAAATGCAGGTAAAATTGTATCTATGAACAACTACCAACAATGGTGGAGTTGGAAAATTGGGGCTAATTGGCAACAACCAGAAGGACCAGGAAGTTCCATCGAAGGCAAAGACAATTATCCTGTTGTACACATAGCATATAATGATGCCTTGGCTTATTGTAAATGGGCTAACAGAAGATTACCAACAGAAGCAGAATGGGAGTCTGCAGCACAGGGTAATAGCAGAGATTTAACTTTTGTGTGGGGTAACAATCCAGCAGATTTAAATGCAAATGCAAATACTTGGCAAGGACAATTTCCAACAAGTAATATTTCAGAAGATGGTTTTGAGTATATATCACCCATAAAATCATATCCCGCAAATAATATTGGGATATACGATATGGCTGGTAATGTTTGGGAAATAACAACAGATTTGTTTAATGTAAATTATTATAAAAGTTTAAATCCAAATGAAGTTTTAAATAACCCAACTGGGGCAGATAAGTCTTATATGCCTTCAAATCCTTATCAACTAGAACATGTTATGAAAGGTGGTTCTTTTTTGTGTCACGAATCGTATTGTGCTAGTTT
>NZ_CBFHJT010000077.1:0-13384 GCF_965656025.1 Polaribacter sp. | reverse complement strand
GTGTCTATTAAATGTTGATCTATTTCATTAAAATCTTGCAATACAGTAAACGCCCAAGATGCAAACGTATCAAAAGCATCTGGTGTTTTTTCTAAATCTTTATAAATGGTGTAAAAATGAAATAATAATTGAATACTGTCTGCTTTATGTATACCAGAAATTTGCTGAATAAATTGCTCTATATTTAAAGTTTCTGGTAAAAACCCAACTGCAATTTTATCTTTTAACGTTTGCTTTAAAAAAATCTTTGCCCTTTGTGATGGCAAAATAAAAACCACATCATTAAAAGACTTTGTATCTTTTAAAATGCTATCTAAAGTTTCTGAGATAAAGGTTTGCATAGAATTTTTTATATTCAATTAGATTTTCTAAATTACAAAAACTTACTTTTATACAGTTATATCTTTAAAATAAATTTTAGTGAAAAACGAATTAAAAATAGTGGGTATTCAGGCAGATTTGGTTTGGGAAAACCCCAAAAAAAATATTGCTTTTTTTAAGGATTCAATCAACCATTTAAAAACGGATGTTGATCTTGTTGTGTTACCAGAAATGTTTGCTACAGGCTTTACAATGCAGCCCAAAAAAGTTGCAGAAGAAATGAATGGTTTTTCGGTTTCTTGGATGCAACAAATAGCCAATGACAAACAAATTGCGATTTGTGGCAGCTTGGTAATTTCAGAGAATGGTCACTTTTACAATCGGTTTGTTTTTGTACATCCTTCTAGAGAAATAGAAACCTATGATAAAAGGCACACTTTTACCTTGGCTGGAGAGCATAAAAAATATACAGCTGGTACAAAAAAAATCATTGTTAACTATAAAGGTTGGAAAATTTGCCCATTAATTTGTTACGATTTACGATTCCCTGTATGGGCAAGAAACACCAATAATTACGACGTTTTAATTTATATGGCAAATTGGCCAATTACCAGAATAAAAGCTTGGGAAACACTCTTAAAAGCTCGTGCTATTGAAAATATGAGCTACACAATTGGTGTAAATAGAACAGGTAAAGATGCCAATGATTATGTTTATTCTGGAAACTCTTTGGCAATAGATTATTTAGGTGAAGAAGTATCTTCATTAGCCAAAAATGAAATTGGTATTATAAGCGCAACTTTGTATAAAGATAAGCAAGAAAAAGCTCGAGATAAATTGGGTTTTTTAAATGATAGAGACTCTTTTAATATTGTTTAATCGTGTAATTGGTTATTTGTATAAATGCTTCAACAATTACACGATTAAACAGCTTTTTTTAAGCAGGCAACATCCATTTGAACTGAAACTTTGTGTCTGGCACAGAAATACGTTCTGTAATTCTGTACATTCTCTCTGGCAGTTTCATTAGATAATCTCTTGCTTTTTCTGCTTCTGGGGTAAGATTCGTAATTTTATCTATTTCCCACATGGTATTTAGTTTCTTTAAAATATCTACATAATCGAAACCTGTGTAAACGCCTACTCTTTGTGCTACCGTAGAAAAATCATCAAATAAACTACCTTTTGTACCAAAAGATTCTCTTAAATGCATTGCAGGCATTACTATTTTGTATTTCATCATGTGTTGGAAAGCCAACATCATTTCACTTGGGTCTATTTTAAATATTTCTTTTACAAAGTGTGCGTATGCTTGGTGATGACGCATTTCGTCACCAGCAATAATTTTAGACATTTTTGCTAAGGCTTTATGCCCTTTTTTACGAGCAATTTTTGCTACGTTATTATGAGAAATATAGGTTGCTAATTCTTGAAAAGTAGTGTATACAAAGTTTTTATAAGGGTCTGTTGAGGTACCAATATCAAAACCATCTGCTATTAAATGCTGGGTAGAAATTTCTACTTCTCGCATGTTTACTCTACCCGATAAATACAAGTATTTGTTTAAAACATCTCCATGCCTGTTTTCTTCTGCTGTCCAAGTTCTTACCCATTTTGCCCAAGAATTATCTGGGTCTTGAGAAACACCATCTAAATCTAGTAACCAAGATTCGTAGGTTGGTAAAGCTTCTTCTGTAATGGTATCTCCAACTAAAACTACCCAAAAATCGTCGTGCAACTCTTTAGAAAGTTCTCTAATTTCTTCTACTTCTGTGATAAAAGTATCTTTTTGAGAGTTTGGTAAAAAATCTGTAGGTTGCCATACTTTTTCTGGCGTTATTAAATATTTATCAACGAAAGTCTGCATCTTTTTTTCAAGATTTAGCATCACTTCAATTCGTACATTTTTTATAGACATAAATTTATTTTATATATTCTTTAATTACGTTTTCTGTTTTTTCTAATAACTCATCAAAAGGTAATGAGTTTATGGGTATAGGCTCGTGTGTTGTAATGATTATTGGGCTACCAATACCTAATGGAAATTTACCGTATTTAAAAACTTTCCAAGAGTTATTAATAGTTAAAGGTACAATATAACCGTCTTTATTGTATTTTGTAATGACTTTTAAGCCATTTGTTGCAAATTTTTTGGGTTGTCCGTTTCTACTTCTTGTGCCTTCTGGAAAAATAATGGCTCCCCAATTATTTTCTTTAATTCTTTTAGAAAAGTTTACCAATTCTGATATGGCTTGTTTTGGGTCTTTTCTGTTGATAAGTGCTGCACCTCCATTTTTTAAATTGTATGATACACTTGGTATGCCTTTGCCCAACTCTATTTTAGCTACAAATTTTGGGTATTGTTTTCTAAAAAACCATCCTATTGGCGGTATATCAAACGTAGATTGATGATTAGAAACAAATATTACTGTACTATTTTCTGGAATTTTATGCTTGTTTTTTAAACGAACAGGTACGCCAATAATTAACATAGATTTTACCAAGAAAAAATTTAAAGCATCTACAACTTTTGCGTGTGCATTGTGCCCAAATAAGTTTAAACTCAACCATTGTAATGGATGAAATATAATTAGAAATAAAAAAAACACCAATACAAAGATTGGTGATAATATATAACTTAGAATCTTCATATTTTATTTTTATAACCAGTTACTCCAAGGAATTCTAGATAGTATTAAAACCAAACCTATACCATAAAAGATAACAAAACTTTTAAACTTTGCAACATCTTCTGTCTTTTTTTTGTGTTTAGACCAGCCTATTGTTATGAATACAATTGCTAAAATCATTGTTATTGGGTGTTCTACTGCTAAAAGTCTAACTGATTTATCTTTCATTACTGCGCTTGCATCAGAGGTTAACAAATCGAACCAAGGAGACATAAAGTACCAAGCCAAACCAATTAATAATTGAATATGAGATACAATTAGCGTAAATAAACCAATTCTTAAATCTTTGTCTGTAAATTGTTTTTTTTGGGTAAGCCCAATTATTGCATTTATTACTGCAAATATTAGGATTATTAATACCAAGTATGCCCAATAAGAATGTACTTCTTTCATAATAATAGTTTATTTTACTTCTTACAAAGTTACTAATTTTTATGCATAAAAAAACCACCTTTTTCAAGGTGGTTTTTAAAAATATTTATGGTGTTACGATTATTGTTTTACAAAAACCCCACCAGTTTTAATAAGATTCGTAGTGTTCTCTCCTGTTGCTCCGTCATAAATAACATATGTTACTGCATATTTTTGACCTTCTTCTGCTGTAGGATCGATATTATTAAGTAAAGCATTTAGCGCTTCTAAAATCATATCTTCAGTCCAGTAATTAGAACTACTTTCTCTTAAATCAAAACTACCAAAGAAACCAAAATTATCTGCAGGTCCAGGATATTTTGTAATAAATTCATTAGAAATATATGCAATATCTGCTGCTGTTAATGTATATTTAATGGTATTATCTGGTACCCATTTTGTACCATCATGTCCCAACTGTAACTGTGTGTCTACAACTGTTGGTATTGCATTCCAAACAGTGCCGTCAAAAACAAAGTTTATATTTCTTTGACTAACTGACCCAGAGCTAAAATAATCATACTGTACAGCTACAAAATCATCTGGTGATGCAAATGGATATAACGTTTCTAAATAAATTCCAATTTTGTATTCAGCTTCATCTCTGTCATCAAAATTAGGAAAACGTTGTCCCATTAATGTATACTCATCTCTTGTAAAAGTAATTGGAGCTGCCCATTCGTCAGTTAACGTAAATCTCATTGTATTTGTAACCAACTCAAATGTGTAAAATGCATAAACTTTAACATCAAAAATATTGTAATTAGTTCCATCAAACTGTAGTGTCATTTTTAACACTGGTCTACTAGAACCACCTGCAAAAGTATCATAAGTTACCACATAAAAATCTCCATTTTGAGCATTCGGAAAATTATTTAATAAAATTGTTTCAATTTTTGCTCTTCTAGTTTCAATATCTTCTTCTGGACCACCTGATCTAATGTCAAAGTTGTTGAATTGACCGTTACCAGTTAATGCATAATCTGCATCTACTAATGTATAGTTTGTAGTTTTTGCTGGATCTGTTGGATTTTCTTCTAACTGAACTAACATTTCTAAATCTGCGCTAGAACCATCAAACACTTCGTAAGTAACATTATACTTTGTACCAAAATCTGCTTCTGGAAAATTGTTTAAAAGAATGGTTTGAATTTTTTGTCTTCTAACTTCAATGTCTTCTTCAGCTCTACCTGCTCTGATATCAAAATTATCAAAACGACCATTGCCAACTAAATCATAATCATCATCATTTAATGTATAATTTTGTATTGTTGGATTTGTTTTGTAGGTTAAATCTACTACAGTTCCTTTTGCTTCGCTTGGAAATTTATAATCGAAAAAGTCATTATAATCTCCAGCATCATTTAAACTAGTTAATCCAATAGCAGTATAATCTGCATCTGTAACTGTATAGCTTTCAAATTTAATTGGGCTAAATAATTTATAGGTAATTAATGCTGATGAAGATGTTGCTATTGAACCATCTGCATTGTATGTTACACCTAATTGAGGATAATTTTCTGCTAAAAACCCTGGTAAAGCTTCTTTAGCATCATCTACAGAACTAAAGTTACCAAAACTTAAACCTAATGCGTCATAATCATCATCTGTTAACGTTAGCACTAAATCGTCTACAAGTCTATCATTGGCTGTTAAAGCATCTACTTCTTGATTGATATCCTCTAAGGGATTACATGAAGTAAATACCAACGCTGTAATTGCGAATAAATAAAATATTTTTTTCATTATTATAATTTTTTAAAAGTTAATTTTTGCACCAACACTAAATGTTCTACCAAAACCGTAGTACACATTTGCTGTAGCAGCATTAGAATCTCTACCATCTTGTGCATCTGCAATGTAAGTAGTATCAAAGATATTATTTAGTCTTGCAATGATTGAAGTATCGAAGTTGCCAAATTTAAATCTGTGTCTTAAAGCAGTATCAAAAGTGTTATAAGAAGGCACTTTCCATGCATCTGGACCTGGAGTACCTCTGTCACTTGGATCATAGTCTGCATATAAATCTGCAAAATGGTTATAATCTAATGTAAAAATAGTTTCTGGAGTTAAATCGTAATTTACACCTAAAGCAAACGTAGTTTGTGCAGCATCACCAACATGTACATCTTTAATAAATAAATCTACAGTTTCTACTAAGTTGTTTTGATCATCAAAAATTTGTACATCTTCAATATCATTAGCCCATCTCCAGTCTCCTAAAGAAGCCATACCTGTTAATCTTAACCTATCTGTTGCTCTATAAACAAAGTCTACTTCTATACCTTGGTGTATTGCGTTTACACCTAATACGTTAGCTGTTGCTCTAGTACCGTCTGGTTGTTGGAAGCCGATAGTTTCTGTTCTATCATTCCAGTTAGTCCTGTATATGTTAACATTACCGGTTAATTTCGCACTTCTGTACGTATACCCTAATTCGTAACTTGTAATTTTTTGATTTGGAGCATCTTCGTTTGTATTTGTATTACTATTAAAGTCTACAAATACTGCATTAAAGAAAGGAGCTCTTTCAAAATAACCAATGTTACCAAATACACCATGATTATCATCTATATTGTAGTTTAAACCACCCTTTGAACCATAACCAGTAAAACTAAATTTTTCTGATGTTTGTCCTGGATCTGAGTCTAAATAATTAAATCTATCTACTCTTTGATAAGATGTAGTAGATAAGTTTGCAGAAAGAAAAGCAGAAATATTATCTTTAGCATATTCTATTTGTGCAAAACCACCTAACCATCCAACTAAACCATCATTATCGTAAGATATTTTATCACCAACTTGTGCAAGTTTAGTTGGGTTGTTTATATCGCTATCATCTGCAAAGTACTGACCTCCTAAAAGATCTGTTAATTCTGTGTAGTGAATTCCTTTATAACCTCTATAATCTAAACCTGTTAAAAATGTTAAGTTATCGTTTAACTCTGTTTTTAATGTAGATAAAACACCGTACCAATTATGGTTATTTCTTGAAGCTCTTAAAATTGACTCAGAACCATTTGTACCTAAAGCAATATTTTCATCTACGATTTTATCGAAATCAATAGTACCAAAGTTACCTATTCTGTAGTTTGGATCGTCAAATCTAAATTTGTTAACACCTGTGAAACCACCTCCACCTCCGTCTCCGAAAGAAACATAGGCTGCTGTAGAGATAAATGTTCTATCACTTACATTCCAATAATGGTTTAAAGAAATTTGTGGTTTGTGGTAAAAGTTATCTTCTGAATTTGTTAACTGTCCATTTTTATAACCCCAGTCTGAGTTGTATTTTCTACCTCTTTCACTAGCTCTAAAAGTAGCTATTCTGTGTCTATTTTGTCTTTGACCATGTCTTTGTTTTGCACCAAAAGCTGTAAAAGACAATTTGTGCTCATCATTAAATTCTTTTGTAACATTTATGAAATAGTTAAAACCTGTAAAAGGAGTACCATCTACATAACCTTCTCCAGAAGTGTGTGCTGCAGAAATAGAAACAGCTACACCATTATCCATTAGTCCTGTTGAGTAGGTTAAACCATATTTTTGATAACCATCGTTAGCTAAAGCATAACCAAAGTTACCACCTTCTTCAACATCAGAAGTGTTTGTTAAAATATTTATTGTACCACCAATAGAAGGTACAGCTACTTTAGACGCACCTAAACCTCTTTGAACTTGCATTGCAGAAGTTACATCTCCTAAACCTGCCCAGTTAGACCAGTATACACGTCCATTTTCCATATCATTTACTGGTACTCCGTTGATCATTACAGCAACGTTTTCTGAGTTAAAACCACGTAAATTGATACGTCCATCTCCATAACCACCACCTGCTTTTGTAGCATATACACCAGGAGTTGATTTTAAAATTTCTGGAAATTCTTGAGTTCCTAATTTTAATTCAATTTCTGCAGCTTTTACAGTAGAAACTGCAACAGGAGTTTTTCTGTCTATTGCAAATGAATTAGAAACAATTACAATTTCATCTAATGCACTAGCATCTTCTAGTAATTGGACATTGAAACTGTTGTTAGTGCTAGAAAAAGCAACTTCTTTAGTTTGGTACCCAATAAAAGAAACTACAAGTGTTCCTGAACTGGTTTTAGAATTTAAGGAAAATTTTCCGTCAAAATCTGTTGATGTACCATTACTTGTTCCTTTTACTAAAACACTTGCTCCAGGTAAAGGTTGGTTAGATTGATCTAACACTTTACCAGTAATTTTAGTTTGTCCTAAAACTGTAGCTGTTACAAAAAACAGGGCTACAAATAATAAGTTTTTAAAATTTTTCATTATTTAATTTTATATTTGAATTGTTCTGCAAAATTCTTTCTTTTACAGCTTTAACGTGTTAACTTAATGTTAAGATTTAACAAGAAATTAAGATAATGAAAGATACATAAGTTTTGTTTTGTAATTGAATATCAGAAACTTATATATTAACAGATTTATTAACAAAACACTAAGTAATAGTAAATACTTTAAATTATTATTTAAACAAACTGATTTTTACTGATTATTCAATAATTTTTTCGCCAATTCTTTTCCTAGCTCAACACCAAATTGATCGTAACTATATATATTCCATAAAATTCCTTGTGTATAAATTTTATGCTCATACAAGGCAATCAATTTACCCAAAGATTTCGGTGTAAGTTTATCAAAAAGAATAGCATTACTAGGTCTGTTACCTTCAAAAACCTTAAAAGGAAGTAATTGATTTATTTTAGCTTCATCACCAGAAAATTTTAGCTCTAAATGAACTTCTTCTTTGGTTTTACCAAATGCCAAAGCTTCCATTTGTCCATAATAATTAGCCATTAATTTTTTGTGATGATCCGTTAAACCGTATAACGATTCTTTATAACCAATAAAATCTGCAGGTATTAATTTTGTACCTTGATGCACTAATTGCATAAAAGCGTGTTGCATGTTGGTACCTGTACTACCCCAAACTATGGTTCCTGTTTGGTAATCTATTTTATTGCCATTTCTATCTACACCTTTACCATTACTCTCCATAATAGCTTGCTGTAAATAATCTGGTAATTTTTTTAAATACTGTGAGTATGGTAAAACAGCTTCTGTTTCTGCACCATAAAAATTATTATACCAAATACTAAGAAGTGCTAAAATTACAGGTATATTTTCATCAAAATTGGTGTTTCTAAAATGATTATCCATTTCTTCTGCACCTGCTAAAAGGGCTTTGTAGTTATCAAAACCAACAGATAAAGAGATTGATAAACCTACTGCTGACCATAATGAAAAACGACCTCCAACCCAGTTCCACATTGGAAAAACATTTGCTTTGTCGATACCAAAACTATCTACAGCTTCTAAGTTTGTAGAAACAGCTACAAAATGTTTTGGAATATCAAAAATAGTGGCCGATTTTAAAAACCAGTTTTTAATGGTTTCTGCATTGGTAATGGTTTCTTGTGTTGTAAAGGTTTTGGATACGATTACAAAAAGGGTGGTTTCTGGATTTAATTTCTTAATAATTTCAGAAACATGATCTCCATCTATATTAGATACAAAATGTGTTGTTAATTGATTTTTATAGTATTGTAGCGATTCTACTACCATATCTGGCCCCAAATCTGAACCACCAATACCAATATTTACAACATCTGTTATAGGTTTACCTGTATACCCTTTCCATTTACCAGAAATTACTTTATTACTAAAACTTCTAATTTTTCTTAAAGTAGTTTGTATTTGTGGCTTTATATTTTTTCCGTTTACTAAAACAGGTTCTTCAGATGTGCTTCTTAATGCTGTATGCAATACTTCTCTACCTTCTGTAACATTAATAACTTCTCCAGTAAATTGCTTTTCTATTGCATCTTTTAAACCCACCTCATTGGCTAGCTCTACCAGTAAATCTATGGTTTCTTGTGTAATTTTATTTTTAGAAAAATCTACCAACAAATCGTTAAATTCTATAGAAAAATCTTCTTGTCTATTAGGTTTTTTGTACAAATCTTTAATAGAAATATCTTTATTTTTATTAAAGTGATCTGTTAGTTTTTTCCAGGCTACTGTTTGGGTTGGGTTGATATTTTGTAATGCCATTTTTTTAATTTTGTGCAATTTCTTCTGTAATAACAGGAGGTTCTTCTATTTGTAATTGATTGTGATCTAATTGATATTTTAAAGGCGCAATAAAGTTTAAAAACTCTGCAATTAAACTTTTCTTTAAGGGTTCTGCTTCTGGTAATTTGGTTTTCGGACTTAATGGATCTACTTGTCTGCCGTTTTTCCAAAAACGATAACATACATGAGGACCACCTGTATTCCCTGTCATACCCACAGTACCGATAACTTGCCCTTGTTTTACATAATCTCCACGCTTTACTTTTCTTCTTTTCATATGTAAATATTGAGTAGAATAGGTACCATTATGTTTTATTTTTACATAATTACCATTACCACCTCTTCTTGCAGACTCTGTTACTGTACCACTTGCTGTTGCAATAATTGGGGTACCTATATTGGCTGCAAAATCTGTTCCTCTATGAGGTTTTATGCGGTTTCCGTAATAGGCAATTCTTCTTCTTAAATTATATCTTGAAGATATTCTGTATTGAAATTTTATAGGCGCTTTTAAAAATTGACTACGCAACATATTTCCATTTTCGTCATAATATTCTGGAATTCCTTTTATAGAATCTGCTACAAAACGAAAAGCATATAAATCTTTTCCTTTATGATTAAAAACGGCTGACTTTATGTTTCCATAGCCAGCAAATAATGAATCGTTTATAAATTTTTCTTCGAAAACTAATTTAAAAGAATCTCCTTTTTGAAGTTTGTAAAAGTCTAAGGTCCATGCATAAATATCTGCAACAGCCCAAGTTAGATTTGGTGATAAATGCAAACTATCCATCGTGTTAGAAAGGTTTGAATTTATTTTACCCTCTACAATTCTTTCTTTTGTTTTTATAGGCTGTAAGTATGTATAAGCTTGTATTATAGAATCTTTAAAGTCTACAACTGTAGCTTTAATTTTATCGTTTTTATAAATAAAAACCTTGGCTTTTTCTAGAGAATCTTTGCTGGATAAAATCATGTAAGGTTTACCTGCTCTTACTCTTCTAACATCAAAAACTTCTTTTATGCTACCAGCTATTTGGTTAATTTTTGGATATGTTACATGGTGCCTATCCATAATTTCACCAAAACTTTCGCCACTTTTAATCGTGTCTAAAATTACTTTGTAATCGTCTAATTTATAACCAAATTTATATACAGGTTTTGGTTTTACTGGTTTTATAGGTTCTAATTCCTTTTTTTCTTCACTTTTACAAGCGTAAAAAAAGACGAATAACAGTAAAATATAGGTTGTTTTTTTTAACAATTGAGAGCGATTTAGATGAACGCTCAAAAATACAAATAAAATTGATTTATTTGAACTCTATTTTAGGAAGTTCCGATAACGGTTTCGTTAAAGTTTTAATAATTTTAGCAAATTCTATAGTACTCTATTTAAAGTCATTAGCAAGCCCTTTATAAGCCTCTAATTCTGCTCTAAGAGACCCTACAGATAATGACGCACTCATTTTAATTGGAATTTTATTTGCATCATCTGTAATCCAAATAGTAACACTTTCTTGGGCTTTAAAAACCCTACCAGACTGCACCAAGGGTCTAAATATTAAGGTATTTACATCACCAAATTTTGTATCTAACACCTCTTTACCTAAAAAACGAAGTTTGAAAGGATAAATCTGAGCATCCATAAAAATATCTATTGCTATTTCATCACCTTTTTCCATGTTTTTTACATCTTGATTTCTTAAATAATAAAATGCAGAAAGCATGTCTTGCACTTCCAATATAGAAATTGTAGTATCTTTTTGTTTGATAAAATCTTGAACATAAGCAGTATTAGACGGTTTGTTAAAGGTAGTTATGGTGTGTTTTTTATAGCCGCCTTCATTTATTTTTCTTTTAAACAAATAAGGTGCAACTTTATTTTTATCAAAATAGCTTTCGTATAAATCGTCTACTTTAAAAAACCATTTAATCATACCAGATGTCCAACCAGAACCTTTTGTATGAAATACTTTTTTACCATTTAAATCTGTTTCTTCTACTTCTAAAATAGCGGTACCAGCTCTTAAAAAACCACTGTAGCTCATTTTATAACGCAGCCATTCTCCACCTTTAAAAGCCTGTTTTTCTTCTTGTGATAAAACTGCAAATGAAATTAAAAAAAGAGTAGTAAATAAAAATTTATTTTTCATAGTTCTTCAAACTTATAAAAAAGTATTGACAATTACCATTCCAAAAAAGAAAAAAGTAGTTTACAAAATAGTTGCAAGCCGCTTTTTAACATTTTCTGTTTTTTTAGAAGGTGCCCCAATTTTTTAATTCTTCTTCTGACCATAAATAGGGATAGAAAATTCTACGCTGGTATTTAGGATGCATATATTTACGCCAATTACTACCACCAGTTGCTTCTAAATCAGAATCTTTACCACCAATATATTTTGCAGCTGCATTGTAATGTGCCATTACCCACTTTACGTTTACAGTATAATCGTAATGACGCATTGCCTTGATTAAATCTTCATTTTCTTGAACTTCTTTGGGTAATTGTTTAAATTTTAAAGATAAATTGATATCATTATAATCCTCCATAAAGTCGATAAAATCACCTATGTATTTTTTTTCAAAAAGATTTAATAATGTGGATTTTTGTCCAGTTGTATAATTTTTTCCTGCGGCTTGCCAATACAAATGGTTATAGGCATTTTTAAAAGAGGAATTTCTATCAATTGTATCTCTGTATCGTGCATCAATTAAATTGATGAGTTCTGTAGAGGCAAATTCGATTTTACGATATTGTGCTGATTGAAAGCCACTTGCAGGTGTTAAAGTATTTCTAAATTTGAGATATTGTTCGCGTTCCATTCCATCTGTCATCACCGTAAATGAGCTACATAACATATCAAAATATCTACTCACTCTGCCTAAATGCATCGAAAATTTATCCGCAGTTGTTTCTGTTGTTTTTGCTACTTGCTCAATTTCCCAAAGAATCATTTTAAACAACAATTCATTTACTTGATGATACATGATAAACACCATTTCATCTGGTTGATTTGTTCTAGGTGTTTGCAAACCTAACAATGCATCTGTTTGAATATAATCCCAATAAGTAATAGGAGTACTGTGCAATAAACCTTCTAACATGGCATCTACAGGAACGCCTAGTTTCTCATACTTTTCTTCTATAGCTTTTAAAATTTCTTCTCTTTTCATTTTTGTTGATTGTAAAACAAAGATAAAATAGTTTTCTGACAAACAAACAAAGGAGACCCTTCAGGTTTTTAAAACCTGAAGGGTCTATAAAAATTTATTTCAACAAAAATTTTAGAACCCTTGCTATAAAGTCCCTCTTTTTTGTTGTTCTCTTTCTATCGATTCAAATAAGGCTTTAAAGTTACCTGCTCCAAAACCTTTGGCGCCCATTCTTTGAATGATTTCGAAAAATAACGTAGGTCTGTCTTCAACTGGTTTTGTAAATATTTGTAACAAGTAGCCTTCTTCATCAGCATCTATCATAATACCTAAAGCTTTTAAGCTTTCAATATCTTCTCTTAATTCATGGCTAAATTCTTCTAAACGTCCAGGAACAGCTTTGTAATATTCTTCTGGGGGTGTAGATAAAAACTCCACTCCATTTAAACGTAATTGTGTTACTGTAGCAACAATATCATCTGTAGCAACTGCGATATGTTGCACACCTGCACCTTCGTAAAAATCAAGGTATTCCTCTATTTGAGAACGTTTTTTACCTTCTGCTGGCTCGTTAATTGGGAACTTAATCCTTCCATTTCCATTAGACATTACTTTACTCATTAATGCTGAATATTCTGTATGAATTTGCTTATCATCAAAGGATAAAAAGTTTTCGAAACCCATAACATCTTCATACCATTTTACCC
>NZ_CBFHJT010000076.1:5107-13388 GCF_965656025.1 Polaribacter sp. | reverse complement strand
GCAATTACAAATATCTGGTAGTTTGTTAGACGTTGGTTTTGTAAATCACACAAAAAATATTAAAAATACGTTAGCAAAAGGTAGTTTTACTTTTGAGGGAATTGCCTTAGATTATAATGCTAACAATAGAAATTATTGGGAAGAATTAGACACCGCTATTAAAGAGCAACTACCAACTTCAGAAAACCAAGAGTCTTATATTTCTTGGAGGCCTGCAAAATTGAATGCAGCAGTTAAATATAGTTTTGGCGAGAGAAGAAGTAAATATTGCTATGATAATACTTATAAAGATATTTATACAGATGCTTTTGGTGCCCAATTATACTCAGTATTTAGACCTTTAAATCAGCAATTTGCATTGACAGGATTTTATGATAAAATGATTACCAATAATTTACATACCAAAATTACTTATACCTTAGATAATTATTCTTTTAGTAATATTGGCGTGGGTATTTCTACTCAGATTTGGAAAATTAATTTTTACGGAATTGTAGATAATTTGCTTAATTATTCCGATATTTCATCTGCCAACAACCTTTCTATTCAGTTTGGCTTTAATTTAATATTTAATTAAAATGAAAAATAAAATTATACTTGTAGCTCTTATTTTCATAAGTTTTCTTACAGTTGGTCAAGAAAAAAAAGTTAGTAATTATAAATACATAATTGTACCAAATAAGTTTGAGTTTTTAAAAGAACCAGATCAATATCAAACAAGTTCTTTAACAAAGTTTTTATTGAAAAAGAACGGTTTTACAGTACTTTTAGAATCAGAAGATTTTCCAGAAGATTTAAAAAATGATAGATGCAAAGCATTAACAGCTTCAATTGTAAATAATTCTTCTTTATTTAAAACAAAATTGCAGTTAGAGCTGAAAGATTGTTTTAGTAAAGTATTGTTTACTTCTGAAGGAGAAAGTAGAATAAAAGATTTCAAGAAAAGCTATCAACAATCTATAAGAAATGCGCATAAATTAATGGAGGACATTAGTTATAAGCCACTTTCTAAAAAACAACAAGTAAAAGAAACTAAAATTATAGCAGTAGATACTCCTGTAAAAACAATTACTAAAAAAGAGGTTTTAAAAGATGTTTCATCAACAAAAAAAGGAAGCGAAAAAGTAGAAAATACAACTACTTTATATGCACAACCAAAGAAAAATGGCTTTCAACTAATTAATTTAAAGCCAGAAGTTGTTTTTATCATCTTAAATACTAATATAAAAGATGTTTATGTAATTAAAGATAAAAATGGATTGTTGTATAAACAAGAGTCAAAATGGGTTGCAGAATATTATGAGAAAGATCAGTTAATTGTTAAAGAATTTGAAATAAAATTCTAATAATCATATCTACTTTTCCATCTATTTTTTAGAATTTCTCTAAACTGATTTTCTCTAGTATTGTTACCAGGTTCATAAATTTTAGTTCCACTAATTTCATTAGGTAAAAACTCTTGTGCTACAAAGTTATTAGGATAATTATGAGAATATTTATAATCCTTCCCATAGTCTAAATCTTTCATTAATTTTGTAGGTGCATTTCGCAAATGCAGAGGTACAGACAAATCACCAGTTTTTCTCACTAGATTTTGTGCTTCGCCAATAGCCATATAAGAAGCGTTACTTTTAGCAGAATTTGCTAAATAAACTGCACATTGGCTCAGTATAATTCTAGACTCTGGGTTGCCAATAACACTTACAGCTTGAAACGTATTATTTGCTAAAATTAATGCTGTTGGGTTGGCATTCCCAATATCTTCAGAAGCTAAAATCAACATTCTTCTTGCAATAAATTTAACATCCTCTCCACCTTCTATCATTCTAGCCAACCAATAAACAGCAGCATTCGGGTCACTACCTCTAATAGATTTTATAAAAGCGGAAATAATATCATAATGTTGTTCGCCAGTTTTATCATATCTAGCTGTATTTTTCTGTATTTTAGCTAAAACTAGCTCATTTGTAATTTCTATATCATCTTCTGTAGAAACTAAAAGTTCAAAAATATTAAGAAGTTTTCTGGCATCACCACCAGAAACCTGTAGTAAAGCATCTGTTTCTTTTAATTGTATGTTTTTAGAAACCAATTGAGAGTCTTTTTGCATAGCTCTATGTAAAAGCGCAATTAAATCTTCCTTATCAAAAGAATTTAAAATATAAACCTGACATCTAGAGAGTAGGGCAGGTATTACTTCAAAACTTGGGTTTTCTGTAGTTGCCCCAATTAAAGTGACCCATCCTTTTTCTACAGCACCTAATAAAGAGTCTTGTTGAGATTTGCTAAACCGATGTATTTCGTCAATAAATAAAATAGGATTTTTTGCAGTAAATAAACCGCCACTTTTTTTTGCTTTTTCTATAACTTCTCTAACATCTTTTACCCCAGAACTTATAGCACTTAAGGTATAAAATGGTCTTTCAGATTCTGTGGCAATAATATTGGCAAGGGTAGTTTTACCAATTCCTGGTGGTCCCCACAAAATTAAAGAAGGTATAATACCTCTTTTTATCAAATTAGTAAGCACGCCATTTTTACCAACCAAATGTTGTTGACTGATATAGTCTTCTAATGTTCTTGGTCTAATTCTTTCTGCCAAAGGTTCATTCATACTGTAAAAATAGCAAAGTTTTTATGACAGAAGTAGTATTTTTTTAGTTTGGTAACATATTTGTTATTTTTATTTTATGAGTGATGAGCAAACTTTAAATGATAGAAAATCTGTTTTTTTAATTCCATTTTTATATGTATTTGTTATTTGGTTTATTTATTGGATAGAAATACAGTTCCAGTTCAATTTTAATAAATTCGGAGTTTATCCAAGAGATTTAATGGGTTTAAGAGGTGTTATTTTAACTCATTTTATACATAGTGATACAAATCATCTTTTTGGTAATTCTATTCCATTATTTGTATTGTTATCTAGTCTTTTTTATTTTTATAGAGAAGTTGCTTATAAAGTGCTTTGTTATGGAGGTGTTTTAACAGGTCTATTAACTTGGATAATTGCTCGAGAATCTTATCATATAGGAGCAAGTGGAGTTGTATATCTATTATTTAGTTTTGTTTTTTTTAGCGGAATTATAAGAAAGCATTATAGATTAGTAGCGCTATCTTTAATCATTATATTTTTATATGGAAGTATGGTTTGGTATGTATTACCAATAAAAGACGGTATGTCTTGGGAAGGCCATCTCTCTGGCTTTTTAATAGGATTTATTTTTGCTTTAATTTATAGAAAAAATGGGATTATCAAAAAAGAATATCAATTTTCTAAAACTGATTTCGATTTGTTATTTGATGAAAATGGTAATCTTATTCAACAAGAAGAAGAGATAAATACTGAAGAAGATTTGTAGCTGACCTTATAAACCTCTTTGTCTTACAGTTTCATACAGAAAAGCACCACAAGCAACAGAAACATTCAAGGAAGCAATGTCACCAAGTAAAGGTAATTTAGCTTTAAAATCTACCATTTTTAATATAGATGGATTTACACCTCTATGTTCTGATCCCATAATAATTGCAATTGGCTCTTTATAATCTACATCGTAAACTGAAGAAGTAGTTTTTTCTGTAGCAGCAACAGTTTTTATATCAGATGCTTGTAAAATAAACAAAGCATCTTTAATATGGTCTACTCTACAAATTGGCACCTTAAAAGCAGCTCCAGCAGAAGTTTTTATAGTTTCTGCATTTACGGGGGCACTTCCGTTTTTTTGTATAATGATTCCATGTACACCTGTACATTCAGCAGTTCTAATAATAGCTCCAAAATTACGAACATCAGATATTTGATCTAACAATAAAAATAGAGGAGGAGTATCACCTTCTAAAGTTTTGTTTATTAAAGTTTCTAAATCATGAAATGCAATAGGAGATATTTGTGCAACAGCACCTTGATGATTACTGTTTTTAGAAAGTCTATTCAACTTTTCTACAGGAACAATACTTGTAGTTAATTTATTTATTTTAATTAGTTTATCTAATTCATAAAATAAATTACCACGTAATCCTTTTTGTAAGTATATTTTATTGATTGTAGAACCACTTTCTATCGCTTCAATAATAGCTCTAATTCCAAAAATATTAGTCATTTCAGTTTCCATAATGCAAATGTAGTCTAATTATATAGCAAAAAAAAAAGCCACCAATTTTATTGGTGGCTTTTTTTTGTTTAAAAATATTATTTTGTATCAAAAGCAGTAGCTTCGCTTTCACCAAAATTTCCAACACCATTAGCTTTCACAGTACCTCCAACTGATAAACTGTAAGTACCATTTGCAGGGAAGCTTAATCCATCACCATAACTATCTGTTATTGTAAAAGTATAATCTCTACCAGCACATAAAGCAACAGATTCTTGAGCAGAAACTTGTCCATCTGTATAATCACCTGCTTCTTTTGAAGCAACTACACCTCCTAATGAATCTGTAATTGTCCAACCTGTTTCACTTCCATAGCCATCAAATACGATGTCTAAAGTAGCTGTTACTTCTGTACAGTTTTGTGTATAGCTGATAGTAGCTGGACCAGCAATTGATAAACCTTCTTGTACCCCTAAATCGATAACTATTTTATTTACTCCAATTCCTAAATTTGTATCAGATAATTCTACAGAAATAACACCTTTATTTGTTCCTCCAGGAATAATAAAAGATGAAGGAACTGTATAAGATCCTGCTGCAGCACCAGAACCATCCACCATAACTTCAAAAGATCTGTCAGAACTAGTAATGTTAGCAGTAAAAACGTCTAAATTTATTGTATTAGTTCCACCAACATCTACACCAGCAGAATATGTTGGTTCACTAAATGTGATGTAGTTTGTTCCTAAAGGTTCTACATTTTGTTCACAGTTGTTGAATGTAAGAATTGCTATAATAGCAAAAAAAAGTAATTTGATTGTTTTCATTTGATTGTTTATTTAAAATAGCAAGAACTCTAATTTATTAGAGTTCTTGCTTTAGTTAATTATTTGTTATTCATTAATTATTTTGAGTTGAAATAAAAGGATTAAATTGAATTTCTCCTTCTGGAATTTCAAAAGTTAATCTTTCATCGTTATAAGGCATTGGTATACCTACAAAAGATAAGTGATTATCACCTCTTGTAATTGTTGCTTTATTACGCTTCATTGCTAAATAACTTTTTCCTTCTCCCCATAACTCTATTCTAGTTTGTAAATAGATTTCATCTTCTAAAGCTTGTCCTGATAAACCATCTATGTAAGATGCATCTGGTACTCTTTTAGAAACAACTGCTTTTAACATGTTCTTAGCAGCAGTAGGGTTACTAGATTTTGCAGCAAATTCTGCAGCTAATAAATACATTTCTGCAACTCTCATGTAAACATAATCTGCTTTTACAATACTAGAAGAACCATATCTTTGTCTATCTGAATCATAAAACTTAAATAATGGCATTAAGTGCTGCCCTACAGTATTATTATTTAAAAACTGAGTTTTTCTTACATCGTTAGCAGGTATTAAGTCATATAAACCTTGATCTATAGATTTAAAGTCACCAAAAGCTGGGTAACTATAACTATAGTAATCCATTTGACCCCACCAAGAAACTAATCCTAATCCAATCTCGTCGTTCAAATCAACACCCCACATCCATCCTGGAGTAGAAACATCATTAAAACCACCAGTAACTTCAGAAGAACTCATAATTGTATAACCAGCAAGAGCATTGGTTGCCATTGTATATGCTTTGTTATAATCTGTACCTCTAGCTCCTAACACATAAGCATAAATACCTTGTGCAATAGACTGGTTAATCGTAGTTTTATTAGGTCTGTTAAAACCATTTAATAAACTAATTGCTTCCGTTAAATCAGCTTCCATAAGGTCATAAACCTCAGCAGCTGTACTTTTAGCAACATTTTGCCCTAGTGCATCTGTATAGATTGGTAAAATTTCCTCACTACCATTATATTCTTTTTGGTAGTATTGTGCTAAGTAAAAATAAGAATGAGCTCTTAAAGCCTTAGCTTGACCCATAATATATTTGTTTTCAGCACTATCAGGTGTTACATCTGTACCTCCTAAACCATCAATAATTTCGTTACATCCTCTAATAACTCTGTAGTAATATCTCCAGATTTGTCTATTATCACCAAATGTAAAATCTTGTGGTGCTTGTAACTCAGTTATTGATGCTCTATACCATCCATATACACTTTGGCTTAAAGCCAAATCTCCAGAAACCATGTCTCCAAAAATATCATACGCTTTTTGTCCAAAGTCATCATGACCAGTTGTACCACCTGTACCAGTAGTAAATGTTAACGAATAAACTCCATTCATAAGAGCTGCAGGGATCTCAGGATCAATATTTGCAGCCTCCTCAAACTGAGCAGATGTTAAAGTTGTTGTACTATCTAATGCTGGATCTTCAAGAAAATCATCTCCACAACTTGCAAAACCTATGATTGCAATTGCAGACAGCATAACTAATTTTAAATTTTTTTTCATTTTTGTTTAATTTCTTAATTAATTATAATTTCACTCTTACACCCATAGTTACTGTTGTAACTGGGGCAAATAAACCTCGACCAGATGCTCCCGTTTCACTTGTAGTAGGGTAGTATCCTCTTCGTGCAGTTCTTTGAAATAAATTGTCACCAGAAACATAAACGTTTACTGATTTGATTGTACTCTTTAAATATTTTGCAGGTAATTTATAACCAATATTTAAGTTGTTTAAAGCTAAAAAGTCTGTACTAGTAATAAATCTAGAAGAAGTACTTGTAGAGTTTGTAATAGCATTATCTGTTAAAGCAGGTACATCTGTAATGTCTCCTGGATTTCTCCATCTGTTTGCTATATCTTTATGAAAGTTGTTACCAGCTGCTCCAAATCTGTCTGACATTAATTCAGCATATTGAGCATCATAACCATAACCACCTAAGCTATATGTGAATTGAGCTGAGATTGAAAAATCATGAACTCTTCCAGATAATCTAAATGCTCCACTAACTGTTGGAATACTTGATTTTCCAACAAATACATTAGAAGCATCTGAGTAAGTTCTAGTTACTACTTTTTTAATATTTGCGTCAGAAATTTTTGTTTGATATTCTACGATAGAACCAGTATCATTTGAAATGTTAGGATCAACTGGTACCCAAGATGCATTTGAGTCAGAAGTTGGCTCTCCGGCATCTAAAACACCATTATCGTTTCTGTCATCATAATATTGAAACCATGTTGGAGCTCCGTCTGCAGGATCTACACCTGCCCACTCACGCATGTAAAAATCAAAAATTGATCCACCAACTACTCTACCATAGTTTCCACCAGGTGTTAAAAGTTGTGGTTCACCCGTAGCTGGGTCAGTAGGTGTTGCTATAATTTCATTATCTAAGAAAGATCCGTTTACATTAAAATCAAATGAGTAGTCTTCTTTGTTAAGAATATGAGTTGTTAAGTCAAATTCTAATCCAGAGTTTTTTAACTCACCATCATTCACTGTAATAGAAGATATACCTAAAGAAGGTCCTACAAATCTATTAAATATTAAGTTGTCAGTATTTTTTTGGAAATAGTCTAAACTACCTTCTAAAAATTGGTTTGCACCTAAAGTAAACTCAATACCTGTTTGAAACATTTTAGAAGTTTCCCAAGTTAAATCTGGGTTACCATTTAATCCTGGAGCTAAAGATAAATTACCATCTAAATTACCACCATTATATCTGTTATATCCAGAAAAACGTCCAACACCTAGTTGGTCTCCTAAGATACCATATGATACTTTAACTTTTAAGAAGTCTACAAAGTCTACATCACTTAAAAAGTCTTCAGCACTCATTACCCATCCAGCACCAACAGAACCAAATGTACCCCACTTATCGTTAACAAATCTAGAAGAACCATCTGTTCTAACAGAAGCTGTTAAATAATATTTTTGTGCATAGTTGTAGTTAAATTGGCTAAAATAAGATTCTATTGTATTAACATCTGTAGAACCAGAAGCTAAACCTAATGCAGATTGGAAATTATCTAAATCATATAAAAAAGGACTTATTTGTAAACCTTTAGAAACACTTGCAAATGTTCTTGTAAATGCATTGTTTTCATGTGCTATTAAAGCATCGAAATTATGATCACCCCAAGAATTTTCATATCTAATTAACTGTAAAACGTTTTCTGTTAAACCAGTAAAATCGTTTATTGTTATAGCACCACCAGTAGACTGTCCACCACCGTAAAACTTATTTTGGTAATCTCTGTTTTTCTGTTGTGCATAGTTAACACCATATCTGAATTCA
>NZ_CBFHJT010000076.1:2514-5009 GCF_965656025.1 Polaribacter sp. | reverse complement strand
ATCTGGTACTAGATTCGCTTGATCATCTCTTAAAAATACAGGGAATATTGGAGCCATTTTATCTGAAAATTCAAATACATTTTCAGCACCATTTGTTTGACCATTTGCTACAGTTTCAGAATATGTATAACCTAGGTTTGAATTAAGTTTAAGCCAAGGCTTAACATCTGTAGATACATTTAAACGAGTTGTATATCTTTTGTATCCAGTATTGATAACAATACCTTTATCATCTAAGTAACCAAAAGAAGCATAATATCTTGTAGTCTCGTTACCACCGTTCATATTTAAGTTTGCTTCTGTTCTAATTGCTGGTGCAATTGCAGCATCAACAAAACGTTGTGGCGTGTATTTTCTAGTAACTCCAGATCTTACTGTACCTGTTGCTGGATCTATTAATTCTGAAGCATTTGCAACATTCCACATATTATAACCAGGAGCAATATAGTTACCAGTAAATAATTCTGAATTTGCTAATGCTACAGGGTCTGCAACACCATTTACTCTTCCTCTTCCTTGTATACCTTCCCAAACATATCCAATGTATTCTTCAGGAGAAGTTACTACTTGATATCTGTCAAGATATTGAGAACTAATACTTGTCTTAACATCTGCTTGTATTGATGATTTGTTAGATGAACCTGTGTTTGTTGTAATTACAACCACACCATTAGCACCTCTTGAACCATAAATAGCTGTAGCTGTTGCATCTTTTAAGATAGTTGTACTTTTGATATCAGCAGGGTTGATTGAGTTGATACTTCCAGAAAAAGGAACACCATCTACAACGTATAATGGACTTCTATTTCCATTTACAGAACCAAAACCTCTAATTCTAATTGTACCTACAGAACCTGGTTGTCCAGATCCGTTAATTACTGTAACACCAGCAACCTCTCCAACAAGCGCGTTTGTAACGTTTGGAAAGTTTTTAGACTCTAAGTTTTCGCTTTTAACAGTTGTTGCTGTACCAGCAAAAGCTCTTTTTGTTGTTGTACCATAACCAACAACTACAATTTCATCTAATAAATTTGCATCTTCTACTAAAGTTAAATTAATTGTATTAGAGTTACCAACAACTTTTTCTACAACCTTATAACCTAAATAGCTAAAAGATAGTGTAGCACCTTTATTTACTTTAATGGTATATTTACCATCAAAATCGGTTTCAGTACCTGTTGTTGTACCTTTAATATAAACACTTACACCTGGTAAAGTACCTGATTTGTCAGATACAGTTCCGGATACAGTTTTTTGCTGTGCAAACGATATTTGCACTACCAACGCCAGTAATAGCGTTAAAATTCCATTAAACTTTGTCTTCATTTGTATAATTATTTGAATTAATTAATGCCAAAAGTCTTAAATAAAACTTAATAAAACAATTTTTTAACATAAATAATTTCTATCACCTTATTTATTAGACAAAAAAAATCATCCAACCTTACAAAGATTGGATGATTTAATTTTATTTTAAATTTAATTTACTGAAACAACCATAATACCGTATCAAGAGTATCAGGCCCTTGTGCGCTTACAGCACTATTATAATTATCTTCATTTAATGAACCTGCAGTAGCAGAATATGCGTGTCTTTGTGGAATATCTGTTGCATTAGATAGTAAATCTAATGAACCTGTAATTAGTCCAGGTTGATTATCAGCGGTATCTAAGCTGTTAATTCCTTCACCAATTCTAGAATCATTACCCATTGCTTTGAATCTTCTATATTCAGCCCAACTATTATAACCTTGTAAGAATAAAGAAACCCATTTTTCATAAGCGATATCGTCTATACTTGTGTAAGGATTAGCTGAAATATATGTTGTAATATCCGCAGTAGCTACACCCCATTGTTCCATAGAAGCAGTAATAGCTTGCTCATAAAGAGAAGTCGCATTTTCAGTTGTCCATCCTCTTGCAGCAGCTTCTGCTCTTGCAAATAATACTTCTGAATAAGTGTAAATCATTAAAGGTGCTTCACTTTCGAAAATGATATCATCTGTAATAAATGAATAATTATCTGTAGCTGAATTTGATGCACCATAAGGAGCACCAATATAAGTAGCAGAAGTTGTTGCAGGTTCTGCAAACATTGCTAATCTTGGGTCTTCAGGAGCGGTATCTGTACCAGTACCAATTAAAGAATTTACAAAAACATCACTCATTAAATAATCTCTTCTAGATTCAAATCTATCTTGCCATGGATTATCATTTGTGTTTTCAGATAAGTAAGTATATTGTATATTTTGTGCATTAGAAGAAATAGCACCTGACATACCTTCTTTAAACTTAGCTTCTCCTTTTGTTGGGTTTGCTTTCGATAAACGTAAACCCATTACCATTTTAATAGTATTTGCAAAAGTTCTCCATCTAGCCATATCTCCATCGAAGTAAATGTCACTATCAGGACCATTACCACTGTTTATAGAAGCTAACGCAGCATCTAATTCTAAGAAAAGTGCATCATAAATAGCTTCTTGAGAATCATATAC
>NZ_CBFHJT010000076.1:0-2416 GCF_965656025.1 Polaribacter sp. | reverse complement strand
CAGGATATATGTTATTCGTAATGTCTAATGCTTCAGAATATGGCAAGTAACCCCATCTATCTGTCATTCCATGCATAATATATACACTTAAAATTTTTGCAGCTGCTATTTGGTTTCCATTAGAACCATAAGCTTGCGCAGCTACTTTAGTATCGTCATTCGAATTAATTTCGACAATTTGACGTAGATCCTCTAATAAACCGTAAGAGCCATCAGGACTCCAGTTAAGAGTTTGATAACGAGATTCTTCGTCATATTGTCCATTAGATAAGTACTGCACGTATAAATTACTGGTAGTACTTGCTATGTAACCACTTGTACCTCTTTGTGCATTTGCTAATAAAGAAGCAGTAACAGGTGTACTTGGGTTATTGGGATTTTGGTTTGTATCACCAAAATCTACTGTATCACATGCTGTAAATGAGACTGCTACAGCAAGAATAAGTGATTTTATTTTGTTTATTTTTTTCATTTTGTATATCTATTTTTAATTAAAATGACATTCTTACATTGATACCTACTGTTCTAACATTAGGTAATTGACCACCTTCTGTCCAGTTTACGCCATTTGCTGTTTCTAATTCAGAAGGGTCTAATCCTGGTAATGCTGAATGGATTAACCAAACATTGTTAGCAAAAACACCTAAGTTTAATTTTTTAAACGGAGTTTTGTCAATAATGCTTTGTGGCATATCATAATCTAAACGCACTGTTCTTAATTTTACATAAGAAGCGTCATATAACCATCTTTCATGTAAAGCAAATAAACGACCCCAATAAGTTGACGCTGCTACGTTGTATGAAACTGGAGCTCCAGACGTTGCATCAACTCCTTCAATTAAAACACCACCCGATGCGCCTGTTCCATTAGCAACAGCACTACCACTTGCAGTAGCTGTTCCTACTAGAGGGTCTCTTACAGGGTTTCCTAAATTATTGTTACCAACAGTTTCTATACCTAAACCAGAATAGTTATTAAACATTCTTGTTACAGAAAATACTTTACCACCACTTTGGAAGTCAATATCGAAACCTAAGTTAAAGTTTTTATAACGAATGTTATTAGATAAACCTCCTGTAAAATCTGGTAGTACATTTCCTAAGTATTGGTTTGTGTCATACTGAGGATTACCTGTTGAAGATAATAAAATATTACCATCTGCATCTCTTTGGTAAGCTCTACCGTAAATTGCACCCCATTCTTCACCAACTCTTTCTTGTAATTGGATACCTCTCCAAGAGCTAGATAAAACGTTTACGTCAATTCCTTCAGAAATTTTATCAACAAATCTTTCTAAAGTAGCAAAACTTAAAGTTGCATCCCAAGCAAAATCTTCTTTTTTGAATATGTCGTAATTTAAAGCAACTTCAATACCATTGTATGTTTGTTTTCCATCATTACTAAGAGTGCTTGTGTAACCAGTTGAGCCATCTAAAGTAACAGATACTGGTAATTCTTCATCTATTTTTTTGAAATACGCAACATCTACTCCTAGTCTGCTATTAAATAATCTTAATTCAGCACCAATTTCATAATCTTTACGAACACCACCTTCTAAAAAAGGGTTTGCAAATGTTCCTTGTGCAGATAATGTACCTGTACTTCCATAAGGCGTGCCAATAGTATATACAGCTGATAGTTGATATGGGCTTGGGAATCTTGGAGCTTGTGCTGCACTCATTCTCAATTTACCAAATCTTAAAATATCGTTTTCTGGAATTAATTTAGAGAAAATAAAACTTAAAGAACCTCCATAAGTTTCAATTCTATTTGCTTCTTCAAAAGCAGAAGAACCCCAATCGTAACGTGCAAACCCATCTAAAAATAATATATCTTTAAAACCTACAGATGCTTTTGCAAAAATAGATTTTGTTTTAAATAAAGATCTGCTATTGTTTACAGTTGGTCTATCTACAGATGTACTTAAGCTGTAAAAACCTAACGTATTTAACCCTCCAACAGTACTACCGCTTAAATTTCTAGAACCTATTGTAGAAAGTTCGAAACCTGCTGTAGCGGTTATGTCAAAGTCTTCATTAATGTCTTTAGAATAGTTAACAATACCAAACAATTCATCTCTATAGTCCATACTTTGAGACTCGCTATAAGAAGGTATAGATTGTCCGCCTAAACCTCCAAAAGCAGATCTATCGTTGAAAGTGTAAGAATTAACTGTTTTTCTAATATCGATACTTGCGTTTAAATTGTCATTTACTTCATATTTTAAACCAATTCTACCGTAAGTAGCATTTTTAGTTTGAAAATTTAAGTTTTCATAAGGCTCAAAAAATGGAGAATCCCAATATAAAGGAGTAGTGTTTGTTGGACTATTGATATTCCAAGAAACGAATTGACCATTTCTTTCATAGTTTCTTACTCTGTCCATGTCTAATTGACGTTGCCACCATTGATTCA
>NZ_CBFHJT010000075.1:11399-13603 GCF_965656025.1 Polaribacter sp. | reverse complement strand
TCCTTGTTTACGGTAGCGCTGTTTGCTGATACTGTTTTGTAACTTAATGTGTTCATAATTACACTATTAGTTTTTGTTCAATTAATAATTTCATTTTCCTTAAAAAAGGAGTGCAAATGTACCACTATTTATTTTATTGACAAATAGACTTTTAGAAATATTTTTATCTACACATAGAGTTTTAACTTCTTACAAATAATTAACATATTGTTAAGAGAATAGAAAGTTACTTTTGCACCGTTGTTTAGAGATGTCTAAAATCTATTTTTTCAAAGATTAAAACACCCAAAAAAATCAATGAAATCTTTTATATTACTAGCCACTTTTTGCCTTTTAATAATTTTTTCTGTGGATGCACAAGAAGAAAATTTTTCTAAAATTCCAAAGAGAATTTACACGACTAAAAGGTTGATTAAAAAGCCAATAATCGATGGTAAAATTAATGAAGATGCTTGGAATGTAGTAGATTGGTCTTCAGATTTTGTAGAGAAAAATCCAGATGAAGGAACACCACCAGCTTACCAAACAAAGTTTAAAGTCATGTATGATGCAAAATTTTTATACATAGCTATTAGGGCTTTTGATGAAGAGCCAGAGTTGATACAACAAAGGTTAAGTAGAAGAGATGGTTTTGCTGGAGATCGAGTAAATGTAATTATTGATAGTTATCATGATAAAAGAACAGCTTTTGTTTTTACCACAACTGCTGCTGGTGTAAAAGGAGAAGAATTTGCATCGCAAAATGGAGATAATTGGGATGATAGCTGGAATCCTATTTGGTATACAGATGCCAATGTTGATGATAAAGGTTGGACCGCAGAAATGAAAATACCATTTAGCCAATTGCGTTTCGGGAAAGCAAAAGAGCAAATCTGGGGCTTTAACATTAATAGAACTATTTTTAGATTGCAAGAACGTTCTTTATGGCAAAGAATACCGAATGATCAAGCTGGTTTTATAAGTGAGGCAGGAGAATTGCATGGTCTTATCGATCTAAAACCACAAAAACAACTAGAAATACAACCCTTTACAGTTTTTCAATACGATACTTATCAAGCCGAAATTGGTAATCCATACAGAGATGGTAATGATTTTAAATTTAATGGAGGTCTAGATGCAAAAATCGGAATTACAAACGACTTAACTTTAGATTTAACAGTAAATCCAGATTTTGGTCAAGTAGAGGCAGATCCTGGTGCCATTGCTTTAGATGGTTTTCAAATATTTTTTAGAGAACAAAGACCTTTTTTTGTAGAAAATAGAAATATTTTCGATTTTGAATTTGCAAACGGAAGAGACAATTTATTTTACAGTAGAAGAATTGGTAGAAACCCACACAGAAGTGCTAATTTGGCAAGTGGAGAGTTTGCAAATGAACCATTGAATTCTAGAATTTTAGGCGCAGCAAAATTTTCTGGTAAAACGAAAGATGGTTGGTCCATTGGTGTTTTAGAGAGTGTTACTGCCAATGAATTTTCAGAAATTAAACAAACAGATGGTACAACTAGAAAAGAAATTGTAGAACCATTAACCAACTATTTTGTAGGTAGAGCACAAAAAGATTTTAACGAAAGAAATTCTTTTATTGGAGCCATATTTACAGCAACCAACAGAAATTTAGATGGAAATTTTAACGAGTTGCACAAAGCTGCATATACTGGTGGTATCGATTTTAATCATAACTGGAAAAATAGGGAATTTTTTATTGATGGAAACGTAATCTTAAGTCATGTTACAGGTAGTGAAGAAGCTATAGAAGATACACAACGTGCTATAACGCGCTTGTTTCAAAGAACAGATGCTACCCACGTTTCTGTAGACCCAACAAGAACTTCATTAACTGGTACAGGTGGTAGAATAGAATTTGGTAAAGCTGGTGGTGGTAATTGGCGTTACAATAGCGGTTTTATTTGGCGTTCTCCAGAATTAGAGTTAAATGATGTTGGTTTTTTAAGGCAAACAGATGAAATGATTCAGTTTGCAAACCTTAGTTATTTATGGCAGGTTCCTACAGAAACATATAGAAACATGCGTGTAAGTGCAGAGGAACTAACAGAATATGATTTTCAAGGAAATTTAAATAGAATACGTTTTGAAGGTTCTGCAAATGTAAATTGGATAAATAATGCTGATACAAGAATTGGGTTCGGGGCAAACTTTAAACGTTTTTCCAACTCTTTTTTAAGAGGTGGTCCTAGATGGAA
>NZ_CBFHJT010000075.1:0-11301 GCF_965656025.1 Polaribacter sp. | reverse complement strand
TGGGCAACCTTTTATTTCTAGAGGACGTTATTCTGATTTGAATTTTGTAAATGATCCTACAGCAGTATCTTTTAAAGACAGGGTAAATTTATATACTAACAATCAAATTTCATACAATAATGCTTCCGATAGTTTTTTAATTGATGAAAATCGAGATAATATAACAGATTACACAATTAGCAACCCAGATTTTTCATTTGCACAATTACAAACCAATCTCGTTGTCAGATGGGAGTATATACCTGGATCTGAATTATTTTTTGTTTGGGCGAGAGGTTCTTCTGGCTTGCAGAATGTAGCTGATTCTTTAAGTGAAGGTATTAGAAGACAGGTTATAGATGCACCAGCAGAAGATACATTTTTAATAAAAGCTACCTACAGATTTGTAAGATAATTTTAAGCAAAAGTAGCACGTTGCAAACGGTCGTTTATCGATTTTCCCAATCCATTTTCTGGAAAACGTTCTGCAATAATTACATCTAAATTGTAAGTATCTAACAAATGTAAAGAGCTGTAAAGATTGGCTGCAGCTTCTTCCATAGAGCTATTTTTAGACAAAATAATTTCGGTAACATTCTCATCATTTAAAGTATCTTTAAATACCAAAATGCCTATTTTTTTATTCGGATGTTTTTCAATTTCACTAGCAACGTCATCAACTAAAAAAGTCCTTGTTTTTGGGGCATAATGTCTTGCCAACATTCCTGGAGCATCAGGGCTTTGTTCTTTTTTATTTTTAATAGCAATCTTTCCAACAGCAGCTTCAATATCTTCTAAAGCCAAAGCACCTAATCTGTAAATAATAGGGGCATCATTCTCAAAACCAATAATGGTAGATTCAATTCCGTTCTTACAAGCACCACCATCTAACACCATTTGTAGTTCGTTTTTAAAATAGTTTTCTACATGCGATGGTTTTGTGGGGCTAATACTACCAAAAGGATTCGCGCTTGGTGCAGCCAAAGGAAAAGGCAATTGTTCTAATAAAGCTAAAGTTACATGATGATTAGGAACACGAACAGCTACTGTATCTTTACCAGCTGTAATTAAATCAGGTATTTTACTGTTTTTCTTTAAAACCAACGTCATAGAACCTGGCCAAAAAGCATCTGCTAATAATTTTGCTTTTTCAGGAATATGTGTAACCACATTTTCTAAAGCTTCAGCAGAAGGAATATGCACAATTAACGGATTAAAAAACGGTCTTTTTTTAGTTGAAAAAATGCTTTTGATTGCTTTTTCACTAAAAATATTTCCTGCTAAACCATAGACTGTTTCTGTGGGTATGGCTACCAATTGCTCATCAGTTAATAGTTGTACTGCTTTTTGTATGTCTTTAGAAATGATGCTCATAATACGGATGCGAAATTACAATTATTTTAAATATAATAAATGGTATAATTTTTGTTTCGTCTGATTCTATAATATCAATCAATGAAAAAAATTACCATTATTTTTATTTTTTGTGCTCTACAAAATTTATTTTCTCAAGAAAAATTAGGAAAACCATTTATTACAGGAGATTTTAATTTTACATTAGGTATTAATGAAAATTATACACCTTTTGATACTGATGATGGGGAAGGTTTAATAGAACCTGCTGCCTTATTTTTTAGAGTTGGTATTGGTTATGAGTTTAAAAAAAGAGTGGCTATAAGCATTAACGGAGGTTATGATTTTCATTTCAATTATGCTGTAGATGCTTTTCCAACTTATGGAGGTTTAAAGTATAATATAGTAGAAAAAGATGATGATGCTTTTTTTACTGAAATTAGATATGGTAAAATGTGGACACCTTCTTCACGATACCCTGATGGTAATTATTATGGTTTTGGTTTGGGTTTTCAAATTGCTAGCGAAAATAGATGGAATACCATTGTTAGGATTGATTTTCATAGAAAAGGAATAGCAGGTTTTGAAAATAATAGATTAGATAGCGTTTCTTTTGGTTTGGGTTTTTCGTTTTTTTAGAAAGTTTTACTAAGGGTTTATGTATGATTTTGTTGCGTGTTTCAGCAACTAAATTAACAAGTATAAACCGAATAGAAAGTCTGCGAGGACTTTCCTAAGTAGGCTATAACTAGCGATGAATTATATACGGCTTAAGTTGGGCTTAGTTTGTTAAATGCGTATTACATTCTAAACAATTATATGGCTTTTTGTCAAAATCTCTATATGCAAAGGTTTTACATTCTGGGACAACACATCTTTTAATTTTATTTTTTATGAAAGTGTTTAAATCTATTGATGGGGTTGCATATCTAGCCATTCGAATATCTGAAAAAGCATATTCATTGACAGCTTTCTTAGATTTTCTTTTTACTAATCCTATTTTTTTTAAAAGCTCTGATTTTGTCCATGGGAATATTATATTTCTAATAGCAGGAGAATCAGCTGCTACTTTCTTAGAAACTAATTCTTCAATTGTAAAAGAAACAGCATTTATTTTTGACAAATGTCTTAAGTTACTTTGATTTGAGATTAATTCCTCAACCTTTTCCTTGCAGAACATATCAATTGATCTATTAACAATATGAGGTTGAAATTTTAAAGCTTTCGGGTTTTCTTTTAATTGTTCTGATAGTATTCTATTGCAAATTCTTATACAGTCCCTTGGGGAAAATTCGGAAAAGACAATAACTCTTCCAAAGCTTACTTTTGTTTCAAAAAGTTCAGATGCCTCTTTTATAACTCCATCACTAAATGCTGATAATCTTTTATTCAACATTTCTCTAATTTGGCCAACAGTCCATTTTAATTGGTAACTATAAACTCTGTCAGGTCTTGCGTCTTTTGCACAATATTGTTTTAACTCATCCCAAAGAAAAAATTTGAAACCTACTCCTGGCATTTCTAAAAGTTCTAAATCGCGTATAATTTGAGAAATAAAGCTATAACTTGCTTTAGGATTATTGCCAGTTAAACTTAACTCATCAACTTTGTCAACTAAAACGTAAACTGTGTCAATGCCAACTCTTTCTAAAAATGAACGTATATTGAACAAGTTATCTTTGTGCGATAATTGAATTTTTTTATCGAATTCAATTTTTGATAAATCAACTTCTACACCTTTTGCTTTACTTATTTTTTTGATTACTTCAGCGAAAGGAGTTCGAAATTTATTCCATAAATCTGTAGCAAAATCTTCTATTGATTTTAAAGAATTAATAGCTTGATTTGGAAATGAAGCAGGAGTCTCAAATAAATATATTTTACAAAGTTTATAAATAAACTGTCTTTCTTTGTAGGAAAATTGATAGATATACTGAAAATCATGTAAATTATTTAGTCTATTAAAAAAAGAAAGAAGTAATAACCTGTTTAAATATTCTAAATGATAATTGGAATTTACTTCTTCAATATTCTTGAATTTTGATAAATCATGGTCAGTATATGTTATCGTAAGTATATTGTCAATTGGTTCTGCCCTTTTTTCAATCATTACTCTCTGTGCCGTTTTTCCACCACCTCTTGGAGCATAAACTATGTTAGATACTGGATTTTCAGGATCTCCCCAAACATCTTCAAAATAATCGGGAGAAATGAAATATTTATCAATGATATCACTTTCTTTATCAGCATTAGTATGTTGAAAAGGATTAGCAGTAAGTCCAATTAAATTTAGGTATTCTTTTTTTGTCATTTATTTTAAATAGAGTCGTTTATTTTGTTTTAAAAGTACTAAAAAATAAAGTCAACTTGAGGAGTTATCAGAGTTTTGTTATTTGTAGGTAATTAAGCCCAACGTGTTTTCAGATATGCCCGAAATTTAATTCGTTATATATGTCAACGAAGTTAGAAGATTTCACCTAAAGAAACAAACTAAATTATTTAATGCGCCTCCAACCAATTTTCACCAATACCAACTTCTACATCTAAAGGAACAGCCATTGTAAACGCATTTTCCATTTCGTGTTTTATAATGGGTTTTATGGTTTCTAGTTCGTCTTTATGCGCATCAAAAACCAATTCATCATGCACTTGTAATAACATTTTAGACTTAAAGTTTTCTTTCTCAAATCTGTTATGAATATTAATCATTGCTAATTTAATAATGTCTGCTGCAGAACCTTGTATAGGCGCGTTTACAGCATTTCTTTCGGCTCCAGATCTAACCATCGCGTTTCGCGAATTGATGTCTTTTAAATACCTACGTCTGTTTAAAACGGTTTCTACATAGCCTTTTTCTCTTGCAAAATCTACTTGTGCAGCCATGTATGCTTTTAATTTTGGGTAGGTTTCGTAATAGGTATCAATCAACTCTTTGGCTTCACCTCTAGAAAGATTGGTTTGGTTACTTAAACCAAAAGCAGAAACACCATATACAATACCAAAATTTACGGTTTTTGCATTGCTACGTTGTTCACGCGTAACTTCTTCTAAAGGAACATTAAATACTTTTGCAGCAGTAGAAGCATGAATATCTTCGCCATTTTTAAAGGCAGTAATCATATTTTCCTCTTCACTTAAAGCTGCAATAATTCTCAATTCAATCTGGCTGTAATCTGCTGCCAACAAAACATAATTTTCGTCTCTTGGCACAAAAGCTTTACGCACTTCTTGACCACGTTTTGTTCTAATAGGAATGTTCTGTAAATTCGGGTTGTTAGAACTTAATCTACCAGTGGCAGCCACTGCTTGTGCATAAGCTGTGTGCACTCTGCCAGTTTTTGGATTCACTTCATTTGGCAAAGCATCTACATACGTACTTTGCAATTTTTTATACTGACGATATTCTTGAATATCTCTAATAATTTGATGGTCTTTTGCCAAGTAAGATAAAATGTCTTCTCCTGTTTTGTACTGACCCGTTTTTGTCTTTTTTGGTTTTTTAACCAACTCTAAATTTTCAAAAAGTACAATTCCTAATTGTTTTGGAGACCCTATGTTAAACTCTTCTCCAGCTTGCTCATAAATACTTTTTTCTAATCTGTTGATATCATCAGTTAAAGCAACAGACAATTCTTTTAGAAAATCTGTGTTTAGATTGATACCTTCAATTTCCATGGCGGTTAAAACCGAAACTAGAGGCAATTCAATTTCGTTAAACAATTTGGTTACGTTACCACTTTCTAATTCGCCTGTAAAAATTTGTTTTAATTGTAAGGTGATGTCTGCATCTTCTACAGCATATTCTGTTTGGTCTGCAATAGGAACCACTCGCATAGAAAGCTGATTTTTTCCCTTTTTACCAATCAATTCAGTAATAGAAACAGGTTGATAATTCAAATACGTTTCTGCCAAAACATCCATATTATGGCGCATATCTGGATTGATTAAATAATGCGCAATCATGGTATCAAATAATTTGCCTTTTACTGGCATGTTGTAGTTAGACAATACTTTGATATCGTATTTTAAATTGTGTCCAATTTTTTCGATATCACTTTCAAAAAAAGGTCTAAATTCTTCTAAAATAGCTTTGGTTTCTGTTTGATCTTCAGGAAAAGAAACATAATAGCCTTTGCCAGCTTCGTAAGAAAAAGCAATTCCTATCAATTCAACTTCTAATGCTTTTAAACCCGTAGTTTCTGTATCAAAACAAACCGAAGTTTGTTCCATTAATTTTTTTAATAATAATTTTCTAGAAAAAGCAGTATCTATATGTTGATAAAAGTGATTGGTGTTTGCTATGGTTTTAAAACCGGCAGCTACTTCTGCTTCAGAAACACTTCCAGCTCCTGGCGCTGCAAATAAATCGAACTGTCCTTCTGAATTTGAAGGCGCTTTTTGGGTTTTTGCTACTTTTTTTTTGGCTACATCTTCTTCTACTAGATCTGCGACAGCAAAGGTTTTTAAGAAATTGGTTAAAAGATTTCTAAATTCTAGTTCATTAAAAAGCTCGGTTACTTTTTCTATATCTGGTTGATCTAGCTCAAAATCTTCGGCATTAAAAGTTACTGGAACATCTAGCATAATTGTAGCTAGTTTTTTAGAAAGCAAGCCTAATTCTTTATTAGCCTCTACTTTTTCTTTCATTTTGCCTTTTAGTTGATCGGTGTTTTCTAATAAGCCTTCCATAGAACCAAATTGAGCTAAGAATTTTTTGGCAGTTTTTTCTCCAACTCCAGGTAAACCTGGGATATTGTCTGCAGAATCGCCCATCATTCCTAAAAAATCGATTACTTGTAAAGGATCTGTAACTTCAAATTTTGCTTGTACTTCTGGCACGCCCCAAACATCATAACCACCACCAAAACGTGGTTTGTACATAAAAATATTTTCAGAAACCAATTGTGCAAAATCCTTATCAGGTGTTACCATAAATGTTTGATAGCCTTCTTTTTCTGCCTGTTTAGAAAGCGTACCAATCACATCATCTGCTTCAAAACCTTCTTTAACCATAATAGGAATGTGCATCGCTTTTAATATCTCATAAATATAAGGCACAGCTAATTTTATGGCTTCAGGTGTTTCATCTCTATTGGCTTTGTAGGCTTCAAACAATTCTACTCTGTCTGTACTGCCACCTTTATCAAAACAAACGGCTAATTTATCGGGTCTTTCTCTCTTTATTACATCTAAAAGCGAGTTCATAAACCCCATTATTGCAGAGGTGTCTAATCCTTTAGAATTTATCCTTGGGTTTTTTATAAATGCATAATATCCTCTAAAAATTAATGCATATGCATCCACTAAAAATACTCTTTTTTGGTCTGACATTTTAATAGGTTTATTTGGAATGCTAAAGCTACAAAACTTTAACATGCTATTAAAATTCATTCATGTTTTAACAAGTATATTTGTTAGGTTTTTTTAAATATTTCTATTTTATGCGTTGGATTATTAGATTGGTCATTTTATTGGCAGTAATTTTTTTATTAGAGTTTTACGCATTTCAGGCATTAAAAACAGTTTCTAAAAGTAAAGTTTTAAAGTATTTATGGATTTTTATAAGTTTAGCAGCGTATTTAAATTTCTTTTATGTTGCCATAACTTATGATAGAGGCCAAGGACAAACCCCACAATTTCAAATGGCTATGGGTATTATGTTAACGGTTTTAATACCTAAAATAGTTATTTTATTAATTCTTTTTGGCGAAGATATTTACAGGTGGATTGCAAAAGCAATTTCTGCACTTTCTCCTGGAGAAACACAACCATTACCAAGCAGAAGAAAATTTATTGCACAATTGGCATTAGGCATTGCAGCAATACCATTTGCTGGTTTTATTTATGGTATTATACAAGGTAAATACAATTACAAAGTTTTAAAATATCAATTAACATTTACAGATTTACCAGAGGCTTTTGATGGTTATACCATCACACAAATATCAGACATCCATTCAGGTAGTTTTACCAACAAAGAAAAAATACAATATGGTGTTGATTTAATCAATCAACAAAAATCAGATTTAATGCTATTTACAGGAGATATTGTAAATAATAAAGCAGATGAAATGGATAATTGGATTGCTGTTTTTGACAAGTTAGAAGCAAAAGAAGGCAAATATTCCATTTTAGGAAATCACGATTATGGAGATTATATGGATTGGAAAAACCCACAAGATAAGATTGATAATTTTCAAGCCGTAAAAGACATCCATAAAAAAATTGGCTTCGATTTACTGTTAGATGATCACAGATATTTAGAAAAAGACGGTCAAAAAATTGCACTTCTGGGTGTAGAAAACTGGGGAAAAGGATTCAACCAAGCAGGAGATTTAGAAAGAGCAGCAAAAGGAGTAAATAAAGACGATTTTAAAATTTTAATGACACATGACCCAAGTCATTGGGAGTATAAAGTAAAAGAAGACCCTTTTCATTATCATTTAACTTTAAGTGGCCATACACATGGTTTGCAAATGGGTATAGAAATTCCTGGTTGGTTAAAATGGAGTCCTTCTCAGTTTGTATATAAACAATGGGCTGGCTTGTATGAAGAAGCAGGTAAATTTATCAATGTAAATAGAGGTTTTGGCTACCATGCTTTTCCTGGTAGAGTAGGTATTTGGCCAGAAATTACGGTTATAGAATTGAAGAAAGCTTGATAATCAGATCATTTAAATGCTTTTAAGTATCTTTGTGTAGCAACAATACTTAATTTATACGTTATTCCCCTTTAATAAAATAATTACGTTATGACAAAATTTGGTGAAATAATTAGTGTACAAAAACCCGTTCTTATAGACTTTTATTCAGATTGGGACGATGCAGAAAACACTGTAAAAATGCTTAGAAACGTTGCAGCTGCATTAGGAGACAAAGCCAAAGTTATTAAAATAGATATTAAAAAAAACGAAATACTTGCAGATGCGCTCAGAGTAAAAGGTAACCCAACTTTTATGATTTACAAGAATGGCGAAATGAAATGGCGTCAAACAGGTTTTCAAGATGCATCTACACTAATTGGTTTGGTAAAGCAATACCTTTAATTTTTTTGAAGCTATTTCCAGCTTTCCACTATATCTTTTTTTCGTTCCTCAAAAAAGGATGTCGTTTCAATCTGGGCTAAACTAGTTTGTTAGCTTATTGTATTGCCTTAAAAGCATATCCTTTTTTAGAGAAGTGTGCTAACACTTTTGGTAATGTAAACCTTAATTTTTTAGAAGCTTTAACACTATCATGAAAAACAACAATACTGCCATTCGTGGTATTTTGTAGTACGTTTTCTAAACATTCTTCTTTGGTAATGCTAGTATCAAAATCTGCAGACAACACAGACCACATAATAATTTTATAGCCTTTTTTTAGTATTTTTTCAGCTTGTTTCTTTTTTAACTTGCCATAAGGTGGCCTAAATAGTTGCTTTTTTTGAGGTTTTTCGACTGTGCTAGAAATGATAGAATCGCACTCTAAAAAATTATCTACATACTCTTTTTTAGAGGTTTTCCAGCCATTTAAATGGTTTTGTGTGTGGTTGCCTACTGAGTGTTTTTCGGCAATAATTCGCTTAAAAATTGCTGGTTGATTTTTAATGTTTTTACCAATACAAAAGAAAGTAGCTTTTGCATTGTATTTGTTTAATTCATCTAAAACAAACTGGGTAATTTCGGGTGTTGGGCCATCATCAAAAGTTAAATATATTTCCTTTTTTTCAATAGAAAAACGCCAAATATATTTAGAGAATAATCTCATAATACTATTTGGCGTTCTGGGGAAATATAATTTCAATTTATTCTTTAATTAACTCTAAATCGTCTGTACTTTCTTCATCGGGCATTAAATAATTAAAGCGTTTTACGGTTGTCATAAAATCTTCTTGAATTTTAGAAATAAACGCTTTATTGTTACTACCTCTTTCTACTTGGTCTATTAAGTTTTTAAACATGTATAAAGACGTGTCAATTTCATCAAAAATAATATCTGAATCTTCTTTATCAAACGTGCTTAACCACACTAATTTTTCAGTAATTAAGCCTTGTAAAGTTTTGGCAGTTTTTTCTGCCTTTTCTGGTTCGCCCAAACTATAATACATTTCTGGATATCCTAGAGAAAGGCTGTAATGGTCAAATTTTTCGATTGGCATTTTGTTTAAAGATAAATCTAAAACTTCTACAGCTTTTATAGTATCTCCTTCTTTTGCAAAGGCTTCAGACAAACGCATTAAACTATTTCTTAGAGAAATGGCATTTCTTTTGGTTTGTTCGTCTAAATAAATTTCGCCACTATTTATGTTTCTCCATTCTAATTTGTTAATGTTGGCATACATTTTTTCTGGATCTATTCTACCAATATCAAATAAACTAATTTCTCTTGTTCTACCACTTTGGTCTTTGTATTTAGAGGGTGTTCTTATAGGTACCAATTTAAACGCCAAACCATCTAATTGTAAATAATCTTTTAACCAAATATATTCTTCATCTGCATTTGCACCACCCGTAAAATAAATAGGACGCTCCCAATCATTGTTTGCTAAAATATCTAGCATTAAAATACGGTTTTTGGTAATGCCCCTATTATCAATTTCAATATCTATATATGGTACAATTTTGTCTGCATCTTTTTGAGCAACTATACCATTTTTTAAGACGTTTTCTTTATTAACAGGAATTCTAATTTTATTGGTTGGGTAGTATTTTAATTTCTCTCCATTTTCAGTTTCAATGAAAGTTGCATCATTATCAGATGCAATCCAACGCATAAAATCTTTAATTTCTATAATAGAATCTTTAAATCTTGGATGTTCTATATGATAAGCAATATCTAAACTACCATATTTATATTGGTCGTGTGTTAACTGGCTTGGTATTGGAGCTGCATCATAAGTAGCACGTTTCATTTGGTCTATATACCAATCTGTGGCAAATAAACTGGTATTTACTAGTTTGATGTCGGTTCTAATACCTTCTACTTCTTGCATGTACCAAAGAGGAAATGTATCATTATCTCCAATCGTAAACATAATGGCATTTTTGTCTGTACTTTCTATATATGCTTGCGAGTTTAAGCGTGTTGTAAATCGGTCTGATCTGTCATGATCGTCCCAATTTTGAGAAGCCATTAAAGTAGGTACCGCTAAAAGTGAAATTACAGAAATAGCAATAGCGATTGTTTTTTTGTTCGCAAATTTCTTTAAATATTCGTAAAGAGCTAAAACTCCAAAGCCAATCCAAATAGCAAAAATGTAGAAACTGCCTACTACAGCGTAATCACGTTCTCTAGGTTCAAAAGGTTTTGGGTTGGTGTAAAAAATAATGGCAAAACCTGTAAAAGCAAAAAATAGAAAGAGTACAAAAAAGTTTTCTTTGTCCCATTTTATTTGAAAAAATAAGCCTATAAGACCTAAAATTAAGGGTAAAAAATAATAAGTGTTTCGTCCTTTATTTTCTAGAGCTTGCGTAGGCAATTGTTTTTGAGAGCCCAATCTCATTTCATCAATGGCATCAATGCCACATAGCCAATTTCCGTTAAATATATCTAATCTACCTTGTATGTCGTTTTGACGCCCAACAAAATTCCACATAAAATAACGCCCATACATATACCCAAATTGATAGCTAAACATAAACTTTAGGTTTTCTGCAAAAGTGGGTCTTCTTTTACTATTTGGTGGAATGCCAGCAATGGCTTTGTACATTTTTTCAGAGGCAGGATCTACCATTCTTGGGATAAAACCTTTGTGTTTATCAGAATAATTGGGTGTTACATTTTTGTATTTATTTACAATTACGTATTTACCATTTTTCTTCTCGTATTTTGGTTTATCATCCTTGTAAGGGTTGTCTCTATCTTGTTCTCTTTGATAAGAATTAGAGTAATACGTATCATAAAAAACGTTCGCATCTCCATATTGTTCACGTTCGTAATAAGCTAACAATTCACGTGCACTTGATGGATTATTTTCGTTGATAGTTG
>NZ_CBFHJT010000074.1:8318-13754 GCF_965656025.1 Polaribacter sp. | reverse complement strand
AAATAAACGGTTTTAAACTTCCAAGTTCACAAAGAGCAAAAGATATTATTGAAAGTGATATTAATGACCTCAAAGCAAAAATTATGCAAGATGACCAGATGCTCAAAGCAATGCCTGGTAATGTGGACCCAGAAGTTATTAATAAGGTATTGATTCCTAAGGTTATAAAAGAAACCTATCCAGATTTAACGGATGAAGAAGTAGAAGCTGTGCGACAACACGTAGTTGTAGATTCAGTTATTAAAAATGGAACTATTGAAGAACAAGGGGATAAGCGCTTTATCAGAATGGCAGATAGTTTTGTAAATATTGATGATATTAATATCGATTTAATAGATACTATAAATCCATTTCAAAAAGCATTTGAGATATTATCTAAATCTGTAACAGCATCCGTATTTAAAGCAATTCAAGAAACTATTGACGCTACAAGAATAACAATGACCGATGAAGAAGCAATTATATTATGGCCTAAAATAAAAAACTGGATTGCAAAAACAGGGGAGCAACCAAGTATTCAGTCTTTCGACCCACAAGAAAGACGTTTAGCAGAAGCAATCATATTTTTAAGAGAACAGAAACGTAAAAAAGCAGCAACTCAAAATGAGTAAAAAGAAACTTAGTCTTGACGATATTTTTAATGATGATGAGTTTGGTATTTTAGATTCTAAACCCAAAAACTCTACTATAAAATCTGAAGATGAACGCTTAATTGAGTCGTTTCAAGAGATTAATGCTTTTTTTGAAAAGAATGATAGAGAACCAGAAGCTACAAATGTTAGTGAATTTAAGTTATTATCAAGATTAAAGGCATTGAGAAATGATGCTAATAAAGTAGAGATATTAAAAACATACGACACACACAACCTTTTAAACACTAAAGAAGAAGTAAAATCAGTAGAGGATATATTAAATGATGATGATTTAGGAATATTAGATACAGATGATACCTTATCTATATTTAAGTTGAAACATGTGCAGCCTGCATCAGAAAGGGCAGAAACAGATTTTACAGCAAGAAGAAAAGCAATGAATGATAAGGATTTTGCGCCTTATGAAACACAATTTAAAAAAGTACATAAAGAATTAAGAGAAGGTAAAAGAAAGCTAGTAAATTTTAATTATGAATCATTAAAACCTAACGAATATTATATAAACAATGGTATTTTACTTTATTTAGAGAGTGTAAAATGGGAAAAGCAAGTTCAAGAATTTAAAAGTGGTACTCATAATAGACCTGATGGTAGAACAAAAACAGTTTTTGAAAATGGTACTAAGTCTGATATGATGTTTCAGTCTCTTTATAAAGCATTGCACGAAAATGGTCAAATGGTTACAAATCCAGATTTTATAAACGAAGAAGAACTTTTTAAAAATGCAAATATTGTAAATGAAGAAGATGTTCAAACTGGTTGGATATATGTTTTAAGGTCGAAGTCTACAAATCCAGACATAGCGTCGATTAATGATTTATATAAAATTGGTTTTTCATCTATTGATGTAAATGAACGTATTAAAAATGCATCTAAAGAATCTACCTATTTATATGCGGATGTTCATTTGTTGGATAAGTATGTCTGTTACAATATAGATGCACAAAAGTTTGAGCATTTAATACATCGCTTCTTTGCAGAGGTATGTTTGAATGTAGATGTATTTGATGATAAAGGTAAAAGAATAACACCAAGAGAGTGGTTTGTTGCACCAAGATCAATTATTGATAAAGTTATTAGTTTAATATTAACTGGAGAAATAGTTAATTTCAGGTATGATAATATCAATAAAAAATTATTGCTGAAATGATGTTCTAATCTTATTAAATATGCATTATAAATTAAAATAATTTTTATTCAATATCCAAACCCTTCTATTCAGTAAGTCGCTAAATGTAATTTAAAATCTTAATTGTATATCCATTAAAATTGATATTGTATCAGCAAAAGTATATTGTTCATTTCATCGAAATTTGTGGTATGGAAAATATATTAGTAACTGGTGCAAATGGTACCACAGGAAAAAAGATTGTAAATTTATTAGAAACATCGCAATATTTTAAACCAGTTGCAATGGTTAGAAAAGAAATACAAAAAAAACAATTTGAAGATAGAAATATAAACACAGTTTTAGCAGATTTAGAAAAAGACATATCTCATACAACAAAAGATATTGATAAGGTTATTTTTGCGGCAGGTTCAGATGGAAAAGCAGTAAAAGCTGTGGATGAAGAAGGAGCAAAAAAAATGATTGATGCTTCAAAAAAACAGCACATTAAAAAATTTGTAATGTTAAGTTCTATGGGAGCAGACAAACCTGAAAGTTCTGAAGATTTGCAAGAATACTTACAAGCAAAACAAAATGCAGACGTATATTTGAGAGAAAGTAAGTTGTCTTATTCCATTGTAAGACCGGGAGCTTTAAATAACGAAAAAGGAACAGGAAAAATTGAGCTTTCTGAAAAATTAAATAAATTTGGAGAAATTTCTAGAGAAGATGTCGCTCAAACTTTGGTACATGCCTTACATGATACAGCTATTAATAAAGAAACTTTCGAAATTATAGAGGGAAACACTTTAATAGGAAAAGCGATACCAAGCTAATTAAAATAAAATATATGTAAAAAAAACATCCATTAGGATGTTTTTTTATTTTTATGATATTCGTTTAAAACAGACTTTCTACCAATCGTTTTTGTGATGATGTCTTTGTCTAAAATCCAGCCTCTTGCTGGTGAATATTCTCTACCATACCAAATTATTTGTAAGTGTAAATCGTTCCATAATTCTTTTGGGAACAATCTTTTTGCATCTTTTTCTGTTTGTGCTACACTTTTTCCGTTACTTAAATTCCAGCGAAACATTAAACGTTGTATATGCGTATCTACAGGAAAAGCAGGCACACCAAAAGCTTGACTCATCACCACACTCGCAGTTTTGTGGCCAACAGCAGGTAGCTCTTCTAAACCTTCAAAAGATTGTGGAACTTCACCATTATATTTTTCGATTAATATTTTAGACAAGCCATAAATACCTTTACTTTTCATAGGAGACAAACCACAAGGTCTAATAATGGCTTTAATTTCTTCTACAGACATTTTTACCATATCAAAAGGATTGTCAGCTTTTGCAAATAATAAAGGTGTAATTTGATTTACACGAACGTCTGTACATTGGGCAGATAACAAAACTGCAATTAATAAGGTGTAAGGATCTTTATGATCTAAAGGAATTGGAATTTCTGGATATAAAGATTGTAATGTTTCTATTACAAATTGTACTTTTTCTTGCTTGGTCATTCTTTAGTTATTAAAGTTGTAAAGTTAAAAAGTTTATAAAGTTTAACTGTTTATTATGTAAAAAGTTTTTCTTTCAGTTTTTACTTTTTAACTTTCCATTTTAAAACTTTTTAAACGAATTAGTATGACAACATTAAAAGTAGGAGACAAGGCTCCAAAATTTGAAGCAAAAGACAATGCAGGAAATACGATTAAATTAGAAGATTATGCTGGTAAAAAATTGGTATTATTCTTTTATCCAAAAGCAAGTACACCTGGTTGTACTGCAGAAGCTTGTGATTTGAGAGATAACTATCAAACTTTTTTAGCAAAGGGATATGATGTTTTAGGTGTAAGTGCAGATTCTGCAAAAAGACAACAAAATTTTATCAATAAAAACGAACTTCCTTTTCCATTGTTAGCAGACGAAGACAAAGCAGTTATAGAGGCTTTTGGTGTTTGGGGCCCAAAAAAATTTATGGGACGTGAATATGATGGAATTCATAGAACCACCTTTGTTATTGATGAAAATGGTGTAATTGAAGAGGTAATTAGCAAAGTAAAAACCAAAGCACATACAGCTCAAATATTAGACTAAGTATTTTTACTTTTTTACACAAAAAATGGAATGTTGATAATGAAAGCATTCCATTTTTAATTTTTAAAACTTCATACTTACTTTAAAGTTTAAAACTCTACCCGTCATAAAATTAGGGATACCAAATTGATTTTTAGAGTACACGTCTCTAACCCATGTATTGGTAATTGCATTTTGAATATCAAACATATTAAAAAGCTCTAAACCAGCTGTTAATTCTTTAAATTTAGATAACCAACCACTTGTATATTGTCTGTTAGCATCAGCAAAAACATAAGAAACACCCAAATCTGCTCTTTTGTAATCTCTTAAACGTTCTTGAAAATCGTACACATCTGAATAAGAAGGAGCACCACCTGGAACACCCGTATTGTAAACCAAATTTAAATACGCTTTTAAATTGGGTAAATTGGGTACATAATCTTGAAACAAAATTCCGAATTTAAAACGTTGGTCTGATGGTCTAGAAATAATACCTCTGTTATCTATATCTTCCTCTGTTTTTAAATAACCAAAACTCACCCAACTTTCGCTACCAGGAACAAATTCTCCATTTAAACGAGCATCAAAACCATGCGCATAAGCTGTGGTAACATTGTCCGCCCTATACCTAATTCTAACATTATCTACAGAGTAAGCGTTTACATTGGTTAATTCTTTATAATAAGCTTCTGTAGTTAATTTAAACGGTCTTTCCCAAAGGTCAAAGCTATAATCCATACCAACTACTAGATGTATAGATTTTTGTGCTTTTACATCTTTGTTAATTTTACCATTGAAGTTTTTTAGCTCTCTGTAGGAGGGAGGTTGCGAATACCATCCACCAGAAAAACGAAATAACATATCTGTATGCCAATTGGGTTTTATAGCAAACTGTGCTCTTGGGCTTATAATTGTTTTATTGCTCGATTTTTGGCCATTTGCAGTAACCGTCCAGTTATGTGCCCTCAAACCAAAGTTATACCAAACTTCATTATCGCCCATATACAAACGCTCGTTGAATTGCAGGAAGGCAGTAACTCTGTTAATATCAACATTATGATCTTCTCTAATATTTTGAAAAGGTGTAATTGGGCCTTCAAAAGGCTGGTAAGGTTGATTATTATTGGTAAAATTATTTGGTGGACGAACAGAAAAACCCAAAGAATCTATAATTTCCCATTCTCGTATGCGTTCTCTAATGTCTTCATTTTGATATTTTACACCAAAATCCCACTGTTGTCTATCTTTTTTATAACTTCCTCTTATTTGTACATTGTTAATTAAAGCATCTAATTCATTCCTAGCATGATTTAATTGAGAACCAATACCTTGTGCAAAATCTACTTCACCAAAATTTTCTGAACCAATATTGGTATCAACTTCACCTAAATTATAGGAAGCAGCAATATCATAATACTCTTCTTCTTGTGTATTATAGCTAGAAACAGTTGTTTTAAAACTAAGATTATCATTTACCTTATAATCTGCAGATATGGCATTAAATAAGGTTAAATAATTATTTTCTTCTCTACCATCGTAAAAAACAATTAACTCTAAAGGATCTGCAACTGTACCAAAACGGGTT
>NZ_CBFHJT010000074.1:0-8220 GCF_965656025.1 Polaribacter sp. | reverse complement strand
AGTTAAATAATTATTTTCTTCTCTACCATCGTAAAAAACAATTAACTCTAAAGGATCTGCAACTGTACCAAAACGGGTTCTTCTAGAAAAAGGTTGATAATTATAATTGTTTACAGAGAAGTTACTTAAATAGTTTAAAGAAAAGTTATCTGTAAATTGATAAGTTACAAAAGATTGTAAGTCTGTAAAAGTAGGCCTAAAATTGGTTTCTATCTGTTTGCTGTTTACAAACAAGCTATTGTCTCTATATCTAGCGCCTGTAATAACTTTTAGTTTATCATCTAAAAAATTACCTTCAAAAGTTACACTACCACCTAACAAACTAGCGTCTATAGTTGTACTTATTTCTTTGGGAGTTCTATAAGTAATATCTAATACAGACGAAAGCTTATCACCATATTTTGCTTGAAAACCACCTGCTGAAAAATTAATGTTCTGCACCATATTTGGGTTTATAAAGCTTAAACCTTCTTGTTGGCCAGATCTAATTAAAAAAGGTCTGTAAACCTCTATACCGTTAACGTAAACTAGGTTTTCATCAAAATTACCACCTCTAACATTGTATTGTGTACTAAGTTCGTTATTATTGTTAACTCCAGGTAAAGTCATTAAAATATTTTCTACACCTGCATTAGCACCGATTATGGTTTTTGCTTTTAGAGGATCTATTTTTAAAATTCCCTGCGCTTCTTTTTTTCTATCTTTTACTACAATTTCTGCTAGTTTTTCTGATTTTAAAATTAGTGTAGGAGAAAAACGAATAGTAGTTCTGCTTTTTGCAGTTATGGTATAATTAAAATCTCTGTAAGAAATATGGGTGAATTTTATAGTAATTTCTTTTTGATAAGGAATTCTAATAGAATAGTTACCATTTTTATCTGTTACTGTTCCTTTAGTACCAAATTCAATAGATACATTTTCTATAGGTTTTTTGTTTTTATTTTTAACAGTACCTTTTAAAATACTTGTTTTTTGAGCAAATGCCCAAAGAGGTAAAAACAAAAACAGTAAAAATAATTTTTTCACGTAGGTATATAAGTTTATTTCTTAAAGAACGTAATAGAACGCTCTGTAGTATTGCCAACATTATCTGAGACTACAATTTTAAAGATATGTTTGCTACCAACCAATTTTTTATCGCTAAAATCATAGGTTAATATGCCTTTTTTATGATTAAACTCCATTAAAGCCCATTTACCATCTAAAGTTGCTCGCCAATTTTTAATACCAGAACCAATATCTGATATTTTAACTTTTAGTGTTTTTAAACCAGAAATCCATTGTTTGTCTTTAAAATAAAGAAATCTAATTTTTGGTTTTATTTTATCTGTTTTTAAAGTATAATTTCCCAGTGTTTTTGTTGTGGTATAAAAAATACTATCTCTTTTTCTAGTGTTTTGGTATCTTGGGTATTTTGGGTAATCTACATTCGCAATATACATTTGTTCTTTTTGTGCTTCTGTATATTTAGAAACATTAAAGGTAAGTGTATATTTTCTATCTAATGGAATTGTGGGTTTATGTATGTTTGCAATTCCTTTTTTAACTTCAAACTCTAAATAAACATCCTCATAAAAGGTGTTTTTAGGAAAAGCAATAGTAACATCGTCTTTCGTAAATCTTTGAAAGTTTTTTGCTACAATTTTATATTCAGTAGTATCTTTTTGTTTTTTAAAAATAACATTGGTTTCTTTACCTATAATAGGTATTTTAACCGTGCTTTTATTTCCGTTAAAGTCTTTTGCAATAATTTCTACAATATAGTTTAAACCTTCTTTAATGTTAATTTTACCATTGTTTAATAAATCTTTATAGATTGATAATTTATTAGCTTCAGTTTTGTAGGTTCTTTGTACTCTACTTCTATATTTTTTATAATATTTGTAATCTATCAAAAGATTTAAATATTTACTTTCTGCAAAAGAAAAAGTAGTTACATCATGATAGTAATACCTTTTGCCATTTACTAACATTTCTAAACTATAAATTCCGTTTTTATTAGAGGTTCTGTTTAACCGATCAAAAGCATTTACACCAAAACCAATAGTACCACTTGCAGATATTCTGTCTGCTTTATAAATACCTTTTCCTATATTTTTTAAAGGAACTTTAAAACTATTCTGTTGTTTGTTTATTCTTGAATTATAACTTAAGGGGTATACGTGTAAAGCATTAATTGTAGGTGATTTAGTATCTGGTGTTGTAATGCCAAAATGCATGGGGTTTATTACATGTTCCGTTTTTGTATCTCTAATTTCGAAATGCAAATGTGGTCCACCAGAACCACCTGTATCACCAGAAAAAGCAATTACTTGCCCTTTTTTTACTTTAAATTTATTTTTTTTGGGGAATAAATTTCCTGTTTGATAGTCCTTTTTTTTATATTGAATACCTTTTACATAATTCTCTATAGAATCTGAAAATTTTTTAAGATGACCATAAACTGAAGTATACCCATTTGAATGTGTAATATAAATAGCTTTACCATAACCATATTGTTGCACTTTAATTCTAGAAACGTAACCATCAGCCACAGCTAAAACTTTTAAACCTTGTTTACCTTGGGTTTTAATATCTAAACCCGAATGAAAATGATTGCTTCTTAATTCCCCAAAAGTACCAGAAAGAACAATGGGGATTTCTAATGGATTTATAAAGTAATCTTTAGGGTATTTTTTTTGAGAATAGCTAACCAAAAAGAATAAAAAAGAAAGTGTAAAAACGATTTTTTTCAAGCGATAAAATTTTATGTAAAAGTACTAAAAATACTTATTTTTATAATGTGTTAATTATCAGTATATTATTAAAATATCAATTAAACCTTGTAAAATTTAAAACAGAATGCTAACTTTGTAAGTATAGTTTTATTCTAGTTTTTTATGAGTAATACCTTGGATGCAATTCATTTACTGCAAGATAAGTTAGAAAGTTTGCTTTTTAATTACGAGTTTCTTAAGAAAGAAAATGATATTTTGCTAAAAAGTACCACAGTATTACAAGAAAAATTAACCGAAAAAGAGCAAGCTTTAGAAAATCAAAAAAAAGAATACGATTTATTAAAAATTGCAAAAACTATAGAAGGCAGTAGTAATAATACAAGAGATACAAAACTCAAAATAAATACATTAATCAAAGAAATAGATAAATGTATTATTCAGTTACAAGAATAACGTTCTTTTAAATAGTGGATAAATTAAAAATTAACATAGTAATTGCAGGTAGAACTTACCCTTTAAGCGTTAGAAATACGCAAGAAGAAGAAGGTATGCGTAAGGCTGCAAACGCTATCAATAATTTAATTTCTAGATACGAGCAAAATTATGCAGTTAGCGATAAACAAGATGTTTTAGCCATGTGTGCATTACAGTTTGCTTCTAAATTAGAAATATCATCACTCGCAAAAAGTTCTGAAAATACTGAAGCAATAAACAAAATAAAAGAGTTAACCAATTTGGTGAATACTCATTTAAAATAAGTTCTTTAAAATACATTAACAACACACTGCCTACGTTAGTAATTTGTTTGATAAACTCAACAAATACCTATTATGAAGGATGAGTCTTAGTTGCTAAAGCATGCCACTAGAGCCGAACTTGTTTCAGTTTCTTGGGTGGACCCTTGATCAGCTAGTTAGTCCTAAACTTGTCATAATGGAGTTTATAAAAACCACACTATCGTAGGCTTTTTTTATATATTAAATTTAAATTATGGACGGAATGTTACTTCCCATTATTGTGGGAATCATAGGGGTTTTAGTAGGTTTTATAATTGCTAAAACTTTAGAAAAAGCAAAAGGAAAAAAGCTTTTAAATACTACTAGAAAAGAAGCTACTTCAATTTTAAAAGAAGCAAAAATAGATGCAGAATCTATTAAAAAAGAAAAAATATTACAGGCAAAAGAAAAATTTATAGAACTAAAATCAGAGCACGAAAAAGTAATTTTATCTAGGGAGAAAAAGATTTCTGATGTAGAGAAAAGAACTAGAGATAGAGAATCTCAAGTAGCCTCTGAAGTAGATAAAAACAAGAAGTTAAATAAATCTCTTGAGCAGAAACAAAAAGATTACGACTTTAAATTAGACTTTTTAGAAAAGAAAGAAAACGAATTAGAAAAAATGCATAAAAGGCATGTAGATATGCTAGAGCAAATTTCTGGTTTGTCTGCAGATGAAGCTAAAAAAGAGTTGGTTTCTTCTTTAAAAGACGAAGCTAAAACAGAGGCTATGGCTTTTATACAAACTTCTATAGAAGAGGCTAAATTAACGGCAGAACAAGAAGCTAGAAAAGTTGTTTTAGGGACTATACAAAGAGTAGGAGTAGAACAAGCAGTAGAAAATTGTGTTTCTGTTTTTAACTTAGAATCCGATGATGTTAAAGGAAGAATAATTGGTAGAGAAGGTAGAAATATTAGAGCTTTAGAGTCTGCTACAGGCGTAGAAATTATTGTAGATGATACACCAGAAGCTATTATTTTATCTTGTTTTGATCCTGTTCGAAGAGAAATTGCACGTTTGGCAATGCACAAATTAGTTACCGATGGTAGAATACATCCTGCAAGAATTGAAGAAATTGTGCAGAAAACAGAAAAGCAAATTACACAAGAAATTATAGAAGTTGGTAAAAGAACTGTAATTGATTTAGGTATACATGGTTTGCATCCAGAATTGGTAAAAGCTGTGGGTAGAATGAAATATAGATCTTCTTACGGACAAAATTTATTACAACACTCTCGTGAAGTTGCCAATTTATGTGGAATTATGGCAGCAGAAATGGGCTTAAATTCTAAAGTGGCAAAACGTGCTGGGTTATTGCATGATATTGGTAAAGTACCAGATGCAGAAAGTGAGTTGCCACACGCATTATTAGGAATGGAATGGGCAGAAAAATATGGCGAAAAACCAGATGTTTGTAACGCAATTGGGGCGCACCATGATGAAATTGAAATGAAGAGTTTAATCTCTCCTATTGTACAAGTGTGTGATGCTATTTCTGGTGCAAGACCAGGTGCAAGACGTCAAGTTTTAGATTCTTATATACAACGTTTAAAAGATTTAGAAGATATTGCATTTGGCTTTACAGGTGTACAAAAAGCGTATGCTATACAAGCAGGACGTGAGTTACGTGTTATGGTAGAAAGTACAAAAGTAAACGATACCAAAGCCTCTGAATTATCTTTTAATATTTCTCAGAAAATACAAAATGATATGACCTACCCTGGACAAGTAAAAGTTACGGTTATTAGAGAAACTAGAGCTGTAAATGTTGCCAGATAAGAAGGTGATTTAAAATTTTATATATTATATAATTCCTGCTTTTTAAGCAGGAATTTTTATTTTCTAGGATGAAAGTTATCTACAACTTGTTTCAAATAAGTTTTATCTACATGCACATAAACCTCTGTTGTGGTAATACTTTCGTGACCCAACATTTGTTGTATGGCTCTTAAATCTGCACCATTTTGCAATAAATGCGTCGCAAAAGAATGTCTTAAAGTATGTGGACTTATTTTTTTTTGAAGATTTATTTTTTCTGATAAGTCTTTTAAAATCGTAAAAATCATTTGTCTTGTTAAGCCTTTGCCACGTCTATTTAAAAACAAAGTATCTTCAAAACCTTTAACAGCTTCTATTTGATTTCTAATTGTAGTTCTATATAAATTCACAAATTTTTTTGCTTCATGATGTACGGGCACATAACGCTCTTTATTTCCTTTTCCTAAAACACGTATAAAACCTTCATCAAAAAACAAATCAGAAATTTTTAGTGTAATAACCTCGCTAACTCGCAAACCACAACTGTACATAATCTCTAAAATAGTTCTATTTCTCTCGCCTTGTGAATGACTTAAATCGATGGCTGCAATTAAGCTATCTATTTCTAAAGGGGATAAGGTGTCTGGTAATTTTCTACCAATTTTAGGAGTTTCTAATAAATCTGTAGGATTGTCATCTCTATAATCTTCAAAAACCAAATAATCAAAAAAACTACGAATACCAGAAATAATTCTAGCCTGACTTCTAGGGTTTACTGACTTTGCAGTTTCGTAAATAAATTGTTTTATTATATCACCATTAATAGTAATTGGAGATATATTTATTGCTTTTTCTTCTAAAAAAAAGGTTAATTTTTTTAAATCTCTAGAATAATTATCAATAGTATTTTTAGAAAGTCCTCTTTCTATTTGTAAATACATTTGATAGTCTTTTATTGCATTTTTCCAGTTCATATTTTGAAAGTATTAAAACTATTCAGAAAAATAGGCTTTTTATTATTAAATTATCATTTGAGTTAAAGGAAAAATAAATACAGCACTTAAAAATTTGTAAACAAAAGTATTTTTGTTCTAAATCATATAAAAAACAACTTATGAAAAAAATATTATTTATTGCAATTTTAACAATAGTAAGTTTAGGGAATCTAAATGCACAGGAAAGTATTTTTAGTGGAGGATTAAATATTGGTTTGCCAACAGGAAACTTAGAAAATTCTTATGATGCAGTTTTAGGTGCAGAATTATATTATATGTTGCCTGCAGCAAGACGAGTTGCAATTGGACCTGCAGTTGAGTACACACACTTTTTAGGAAAAGAAACTGACATTGTAAATATTTCCGATGCTTCATTTTTACCAATCTCAGGAGCAATTAGATTTAGTGTGACTCCAAAATTTCTTGTAGGAACAAATTTAGGATATGCTTTGGGTTTGAGTGACGGATTGGATGGAGGTTTTTATTATAAACCTATGATTGGTTATAATATTACCAATAATTCGCAATTAAATATTACCTATTCTAGCATAAATAGTAATATAGATATGACAAATTTAAGTTTAGGTGTTTTATTTAGATTATAAAATAAGTTGTTTTTTATTTTATAATAGTATTTTAGCATCATGAAAATAATTATTATAAACGGACCCAACTTAAATCTTTTAGGTAAAAGAGAACCGGAAATTTATGGTTCTAAAACTTTTGAAGATTATTTTAGAGAGTTACAACTACAATTTAAAAATGTAGAGTTGTCTTATTTTCAGTCTAATATTGAAGGCGAAATTATAGATAAATTACACGAAGTTGGTTTTAATTATGATGGTATTATTTTAAATGCTGCAGCTTACACGCACACTTCTGTAGGTATTGGTGATGCTATAAAAGGTATAGAAACGCCTGTTGTAGAAGTCCATATTTCTAATATTCATGCTCGTGAAGAATATAGACAGCATAGTTACATATCTCCAAATGCAAGTGGTGTTTTGTTCGGTTTTGGTTTAAAAGGATATGATTTAGCAATAAAGAGTTTTCTTTAGTTTTGAACTTGTTTCAAAATCTGATTTTTAAAATTCTAAAATCATCTTAATATTTGCGCGTTCATAATACACATCTTTTTCTAACGGAATTTCTTTAAAACCATTTTTTCGGTATAAATAAATAGCAGTTTTTAAAGATTTGTTTGAATATAAAATAATGTTTTCCCATTTTTTACTTTTCGCAAAATCAATACAAAACCCTAACATTTTCTGACCAATCTTTAGCCCTTGAAACTCATTTGCAACTGCCATTTTGCTCATTTCATAAAAACCGTCTTGTTTTATAAAAGCAAAAGTACCTACAACTTCTTTATTATGTTTCGCAAAGAATATAAAGCCACCTTTATCAATAATAAATTCTTGTGGATTGCTTAAAACTTTTTCGTCATAAGGTTCTACATAAAAATATTTTTGAAGCCATTCTACATTTAAGTTATAAAAATCTTTGGCATATTTTTCGTCAAAAGAAATAAATTGAATTTTGTTATCCATCAAAACCAAACAATAAAGAATTATTATATTTTTATCGTAAAAATAATACCATTTAACGAAAGATACTCCTCATTCTGTTAAAATAAATTATATTTGCTAAAACCCTTTAATATTACACATGCAGAAAGATAAATGGCTTTTTGAAATTACCCCCAAAAACAATTTATTAGACTTAAACTTTAAAGAAGTTTGGCAATACAAAGACTTGTTGTTTTTGAAATAAAAATACCTTACCAAATATAAATTGTTTTTATTTTATAATTTAATGAGTAAAAACTCTCCCGTTTTCGAACTTATTTTGAGAAACTACAATACTAAATTCTTTTCTTTTTATTTTATAATTAGGTTCTTTAATAAATAATAAAGGTTTTTGTCCGTAAAAAGAAGCCCACATAGAATAAGTACTTGGTGGGCCAACAATAT
>NZ_CBFHJT010000073.1:11870-14279 GCF_965656025.1 Polaribacter sp. | reverse complement strand
TAGAACAATTTTCATCTAAAAGATATATTTATTTTAATACGGGTTTCTTTTTATATACACTTTGTAGCACCTTGTTATTTACCTTAGGTAATATTGGTTCTAGAGAGCTTAAATTAGTTGTATGGCAACTAAATAGTATTTTGTATTTGGTGTTTCAAATTTTAATTTTTGTAGAGTGGTTTAAAAATTTTAGACCCAAAAGACTTTTAAAGGCATCATCATAAAAAACACGTATAAATACCTGTTTCAAAAAACAAGTAAGTTTTTATAATTCAAATACTTACCTTTAAAGAAAACTATTTTTCTTAAATTTACAACTATCAATAATATCCCCCTAATGGAAGAATTGTTTGCAAAAGAAGATCAAGTGATAATAATTATAGTAATTGGTGTTTGCGTATTATTGTTGATGGCAGTAGGCTTGTTGCTGTTTTTCTTTTTTTCTAGAAAAAAAATTGTACAAAAAGAATTAGAAAAGAAAACCATAGAAATTAATCACCAAAAAGAAATCATACAATCTATAATTATTACCCAAGAAAAAGAACGTACTAGAATTGCACAAGATTTACATGACGATATTAGCTCTAAACTAAACGTAATCAACCTAAATGCAAATCTTTTAAAAGATGGAGAATTAACCTCAGATGAATATCTAAAAGTAAACGATAGTATTTTACAAACCACCAGTAAAACTTTAGAAAGTGCGCGTAAAATTGCACACAATCTTTTACCTCCTATTCTAGATAAATTTGGTTTAAAAGATGCTATAGAAGAACTGGCAGATTCTTTTAGCAACAGCAGAAAAATACATATTGAATATAGTATTGCATATCCTAAAAAACATCTTTCGCCTCAAAACGAATTACATTTTTTTAGAATTGTACAAGAGTTAATTAACAACTCTGTAAGACATGGTAAAGCAAAAAATAGCCAAATAAAGATAACCTTAGAAAATAACAAGCTCTTTTTTACTTATTCAGATGATGGTATTGGTTTTGACCAAGAAAAAATACAACATAAAAAAGGTCTAGGTATGAAAAATATTGAAAGTAGAATTGCCCTTTTACAAGGTAAATACACCATAAAAACCGAAGAAAATAAAGGTTTTCAAATAGACATAGAAATTTAAAAAAAGCCCCTAAAAGATGAAAAAAATAAATATAGTAATTGCAGATGATGAGCAACTTTTTAGAAGCGGTATGCAATTTTTACTTTCTAGAGAGCAAAATTTTAACATCATCTTTGAAGCAGAAAACGGAAAAGAATTGGTAGATTTTATTACCACAACAGAAGAGTTTCCTGATGTTATTTTAATGGATTTAAAAATGCCAGAAATGAATGGCGTAGAAGCCACAAAAATGATACACAAAACACATCCAAATATTAAAATAATTGCACTTACAAGTTACGATGGTAAATCTTTTATCACCAATATGATAGATGTTGGTGCATCATCCTATTTATTAAAAAATACAAGCCCTAAAATGGTGGTGCATACCATAAACGAGGTATATGAAAAAGGGTTTTATTACGATGAAAAAGTACTCAAAATTATACACGAAAATATTATCTCTTCTAGTGGAAAACGTATTAAAAGCGATTTAGACAAAAAACTTTTATCTAAAAGAGAAATAGACGTATTAGAACTCATTTGCGAACAATATACCACTGCAGAAATTGCCGATAAATTATTTATTAGCCCAAGAACTGTAGAAGGGCACAGAAATAACTTACTTTTAAAAACACAATCTAAAAACGTAGCTGGTTTAGTAATCTATGGCATACAAAAGAAACTCATAGAAATTACACCAGATTTTCATTTATAAATCTACTTTTACTTTTTTTTAAAGGGTATATATACTTGTTTTATAAGTAGATATACCCTTTTTAGTTTTTAAGAACTTACGCTCTAAAGTACCTCAAAGTATAAATATAAATTTGGAATGTATAAAATATACAAACGAAACTTATTAACTTAAAAATTTATTTATTATGGAACCATTTATTGGACAAATTATGGCATTTGTAGGAAACTTTACTATTAGAGGATGGGCTAAATGTGACGGTCAATTAATGCCTATTGCACAAAACACAGCTTTATTTTCTATTATAGGGACCACTTATGGTGGAGATGGAAGAACAACTTTTGCCTTACCAGATTTAAGAGGTAGAGTACCCATGCATTATGGTAATGGCAATGGATTAACTCCTAGACTTTTAGGCGCAAGAGGTGGACAAGAAACACACACTTTAAACATTCTGGAAATACCTTCTCATAGTCACACCGCTATTAATAATGGTGCACAAGACCAGCACATTTTGTTAAGTACAGAAAATGGTGTAAATGAAATACCACAAGCAGGCGATATACCTGCTGTAGGAAATTATCCTGGAAATTTAGGCCCAAGC
>NZ_CBFHJT010000073.1:10432-11772 GCF_965656025.1 Polaribacter sp. | reverse complement strand
CAAAACAAAGAATTTTGGACCAGCTTCATCAGGTAACACCGTAAACGGACAAACCATTAGTGGAAATGCAGGACTTACTATTGGAAATAATGGTGGAAGTAGAGATCACAACAATATGCAACCATTCGAAACTGTAAATTATTTAATTGCTTTACAAGGTATTTTTCCTTCTAGAGACTAAATTAAAAAACACTTTGATTTAAAAACAGGTAGAAGTACCTGTTTTTTTTTGTATTGACTTTATTAAATTTGATTATCTTTTTTAAAATATCAAATACATTCTCATTATGAAAAAAATTACTTTATTATTATGAAAAAAATTACTTTATTATTGATTATTGGTATACTTTTAACCTATTCAAATCAATCCTTTTCGCAAACTTTTGACCTCTCAACTGGAACAACAACAGATAATACGCCTACTAATGTAAGTGAAACACTTTCTGGTATTACAATGACACTAGCTGCTAAAAATAATGGAGTTGATGATACAGCAATTCTAACAAATGCTGCGTTTGGAACAAACCAAGTAGCATTTCATCAATTTTCGTCGCAAACTGCCGACGAAATGATTATTTCTTTTAATCAAGCAGTAAATGTAGATAATATAAGAGTAATCAGTACAGAGTCACATACTAGAACTTGGACTTTTACACCTACAGGTGGTAGTAATACAACCGTAACTAAAACAAGTAGTTTTAGTGGTGGAGAAATAGTAACTTTAAACTATACAAACATCACACAGATTACAATTACTACAGATTCACCATTTTCAGCATCAGAACGTATGGTATTTGATTACCTTACTCTTGCTGCTAGTAACACAGCTCCAGTAATAGGAAATACAGCAGCAGGACAAACTGTAAACGATAATGCAACCATAAATCCTTTTTCATCAATAACAACCACAGATGCAGATGGCGATAATTTATCTGCAACCATAACTTTAGACAATAATGCTAAAGGAGTATTAACAGGAACAGGACTTTCTGGTACAGGTCCTTATACCATTGCGAGTACAAGTCCCGCAGATTTACAAACTAAATTAAGAGCTTTGTCTTACAATCCTACAGACAATAGAACTGCAGTTTCAGAAACCACAACATTTACTGTGGCTATAGATGATGGTACAGATACAGACTCAGACAATACAACTACTGTAATTTCTAGTGCAGTGGCACCAACAGTAACCAGTGTTTCAGTTCCTTCAAACGCAACATATACAGCAGGGCAAAATTTAGATTTTACTGTTAATTTTAACGAAAATATCACTGTTAGTACTGCTGGTGGTACACCTCAAATTGCAATAACTATTGGCGCTACTGTGCGTCAAGCTTCTT
>NZ_CBFHJT010000073.1:8570-10336 GCF_965656025.1 Polaribacter sp. | reverse complement strand
ACGAAAATATCACTGTTAGTACTGCTGGTGGTACACCTCAAATTGCAATAACTATTGGCGCTACTGTGCGTCAAGCTTCTTATATAAGTGGCAGTGGTGGTAGTGCTTTATTATTTAGGTATACTGTACAAAATGGAGATAATGATACGGATGGAATTGCTGTTGGTACTTTGGCTTCTAATGGAGGAACTCTAAGAGATAGTGGAGGTGCAAATGCCAATTTAACATTAAATAGTGTGGGTAACACAACGTCAGTTTTAGTAGACGCTGTAGATCCAACTGTTACAAGCGTTACTGTTCCTGCAAACGCTACTTATATAGCTGGTCAAAACTTAGATTTTACTGTTAATTTTAATGAAAATATCACTGTTAGTACTACTGGTGGTACACCTCAAATTGCAATAACTATTGGCGCTACTGTGCGTCAAGCTTCTTATATAAGTGGCAGTGGTGGCAGTGCTTTATTATTTAGGTATACTGTACAAAATGGGGATAATGATACGGATGGAATTGCTGTTGGTACTTTGGCTTCTAACGGGGGAACTTTAAGAGATGCTGCTGGTAATAATGCTAACTTAACATTAAATAGTGTTGGTTCAACTACTAGCGTTTTAGTAGATGCTAATGTACCTTCATTAAGTTCAAGTTCACCAGCAGACGAAGGTGTTTCTATTGGAAAAAGCAGTAATATAACACTTACTTTTAATGAAAACATTGCATTTGGTACAGGAAATATACAGGTAATTGATGTTACTGATGGTTCAAACTCTTTTGCTATTAATGTTGCTTCAGCTACTACACAAGTGGCTATTAACGGTGCTGTACTGACGATTAACTCAATTTCAGATTTAGATTACAACACCAATTATGCAATACAAATTGCAACAACAGCAATCACGGATACATCTGGAAATAATTTTGCAGGAATTACAGATAATACAACTTTAGATTTTACAACAGAATTAACTTCTGGAACTGGTACTCACTTAAATTTTGATGGTACAGATGATGTTGTAGATATGGGTTCTACTATGACTAGTGTTTTAGACGATATCAATACATTTACAGTAGAAGCAAGAGTTAGAACTACTACAACTTCAGGTTTTGGTGTAATTGCAGGTGTTTATGATTATCCTTCTACAGGAGTTGGAATGCAATTTTTATTAAGAAGAGATGGTACTAGTTATACCTTTTGGATTGACCATGGTACAGGTTTTAAAAATGTTACAGCAACAAGTGCTGTTTCGCAAGGTGTTTGGCAACATGTTGCAGGTACTTGGGATGGAACAAACATGAGAATTTATGTAGATGGTGTTTTAGTGAATACTGTTGGGGAAGCTGCTGCTAGTTTTAGAACAATAAGTGGTGCAAATCTAGCAATTGGGGGTAATGCTCATGCAGAAAACTTTACTGGAGATATAGATGAAGTTCGTATTTGGAAAAAAGTAAGAACTGATGCAGAAATATTAGCTAATAAAGATGGTGAAATATCTAATACAGAAACTGATTTACTTGCTTATTATCAATTTAACCAAGGAACAGGAGAAGCTAACAATTCGACTATTACGAACCTTACAGACAATAGTGTAAATAATTATACAGGTACACTTACTAATTTTGCTTTGTCAGGTATTGCATCAAACTGGTTATCACCAGCTTTAATTTGGACTGGTACAACTGATAATAACTGGAGCGTTGCTACAAACTGGAATAAAAGCGTACTACCAACTGCTACTGCTGACATTACAATACCTACAGGTTTAACC
>NZ_CBFHJT010000073.1:5530-8472 GCF_965656025.1 Polaribacter sp. | reverse complement strand
AAATTATCCTACAGCAACGAATGCAGTAACTATAAACTCTTTAAATGTAGCATCTGGTGCTAGCATAATAGCAAATAGTACTTTTACTACAACTACCTCTGCAACCTACAACAGGTCTTTAACAGGAAGTCGTTGGTATATGATGGGAGCTCCAGTTGTTGGTGAAACTTATGATAACACTTGGGCTGCTGCAAACTCAATAGCAACAGGTAGTGAAAACACTAGTAATTATGGAGTAAGTACTTTTAACTTTCAACAAAATGATGCAACTACAGGACCTTGGACCTATTTGCAAACCAATAATACAAATAATGGCACATTTACAAATGGAAAAGGGTATGGTATCATTCGCTCTGGAAATGGTGATGTATCATTTACAGGAACTGGTATTAATAATTCTCAAGTAGATATATCTACCAATATCAATAATGGTACATATCATTTAATTGCAAATCCTTTTTTAGCTTACATTAGTATAGATGATATTTTTACTGATAATCTTGCATTAGATGTACTTGGAACAGATTTGTTTTTCTGGAATGGTAGCTCTTATATAACAAGATCTTCAGGTTCAGATGGTAGTTTTGAAATTGCTCCCGGACAAGGTTTCTTTGTAAGACCTGTTGCAAATTTTGATTTTGAGTTTAATTACACAAGAGTTGGTCATAATACAACAGACACTTTTGGAAAATCTTCTAATCAAAGACCTGAAATACAACTATTAGTTAGTGAGGGTAGTAAAAAGGCCTCTGCAAGAGTATTATATATTAATGGAACTACAAAAGGATATGATGCCGGTTATGACGGTCAATTATTTGGTGGTGTTACTCACTCCTTTGCCATCTATTCTGATTTAGTAGAAAGTGATGGAAAAAAATACCAATCTCAATCTTTACCAAATCAAGATTTCGAAAGTATGGTAATTCCTATTGGTTTAATTGCAGATGCTGACAAAGAAATAACATTTACTGCAGAAGCTTTACATATTCCTAGTGGATTAAATGTGTATTTAGAAGACAGACAAAATAATACATTTACAAAATTAAACGAAGAAAACGTTAATTACAAAGTAACGCTTACTGAAAAATTAGATGGCATAGGTCGTTTTTATTTACATACTGCTTCTAAAGCGTTAAGTACACCTTCAGAAATTTTAAATACTGTAAGTATCTTTAAAACAGATGCTGCTAACCTAAAAATTGCTGGTTTACAAAATGGAGCAGCAACAGTTAAAATTTTTACTATTCTTGGAAAACAAGTACTCGCTAAATCTTTTGTAGCTGATGGACCTGAAAATATTACTTTGCCAAATCTAGCTTCTGGTATTTATATTGTAAAATTAGAAAATGAAGCAGGAACATTAAGTAAGAAAATAATTTTAGAATAATTACAGTAATTTTTAAAAAACAAAACATCATGAAAAAAAATATTGACAACAACCAGCAAGAAATTACTCGTAAGGATGCTATAAAAAAAATAGGAAATTACGGTAAATATGCAGCATTAACTGCTTTAGGAACCTATCTAATATTAAATCCTCAAAAAGCACAGGCGCAAAGCCCTGAAGCTCCTGGAACTGGATTTTAGAAAATATAATTATTTATTTGGGGGAATAATAATTATTAAAGACCGATACTTTTTTGTATCGGTCTTTTTATTTAATCTTTTAAGCCATTTACTCGTAAAGATGCCATTAAAAAAATAGGTAATTACGGTAAATATGCAGCATTAACTGCTTTAGGAACCTATCTAATATTAAATCCTCAAAAAGCACAGGCGCAAAGCCCTGAAGCTCCTGGAGCAGGATATTAATTCAATTTTATGTTTTAAACGCTCCAATTTTTGGAGCGTTTTTATCTTATAATACTTTATAGAATAAACAGAAACTAAAATGCATCTTTTTAACTTTATTTGAAAAAAAAATATTTTTTATTATTTTTTTTAAAAAAAAATATATCTTCGCGACCGAAATTAGTTAAAAACTAATATTACAACTCTCTTTTAATCTAATTTCTTAAGTACAAACTCCCACGTACAGAGACATAACTTTAATATTCTATAAAATCTATAGGATAGCTATGTCTCAAAGTTTTAACTCATATATAATAATTAAACTTTAATGAAATTTTTTATGAAAAAAATTACTTTTTTATTGATCGGATTAATGGTATGTTTTTCTGCTCAACAATTACGTGCCCAAACAGTTTTTGACTGGGAAAGTGGAACCATAATTAATGGTGATGCTTACCAAGAAGTTAATGGTATCACTGCTACAGTTACTAGTACAACAAACGTTGTGCGTTCAGATCTTGGTGGTTATGCTGGTAGTTCAGGTAAAGTTCTTTATATTGCTACACCTGGATCTTCAATGACTGTGTCTTTTAGCCAAGCTATAAATATAACATCTGTATATGTTCTTGACGCTGACCAGAGTAACGATAATGCTACTTGGACTTTTACACCTAATGGAGGAAATAACTCTCCTGTAAATCAACAGATTGGCGCTTTTGGAGTATCAGTTGCATTAAACTGGACGAATGTCACCTCTTTTGTAATCACTTCTTCTAAAGGCCCTGATTATTTTGGGTTGGATGATATTACATTTAATACATGTACAGCCCCAGATTATCCATCAGTAATAAGTTCGCCAGCTACTGTGTGTTCAGGGGGTACAGCTTCACTAAATATTTTAGGTGCATTAAATGATGCTACTGCATGGCATGTTTATACAGGCTCTTGTGGAGGGACAGAAATTGGCACAACAACTACAAATACTTTCACAATTCCAGGAACCATATCATCTACAACAACCTATTATGTAAGAGGAGAAGGAGGATGTGTAACTCCTGGCCAATGTGGAACAGTTACTATTACACCTCAAGCATTAGACGATGCTTCTTTTAACTATAGTGCTCCATCTTACGCAGCTACTGATAGTGACC
>NZ_CBFHJT010000073.1:3859-5433 GCF_965656025.1 Polaribacter sp. | reverse complement strand
TCCAACACCTACAATTACAGGTTTAGGTGAAGGAACTTTTTCTTCTACTGCAGGATTGAGTATTAATGCTTCAACAGGTACAATAGATGTTTCTGCATCAATTCCAGGTGTCTATACAGTTACTTATACAACAGCAGGTGCGTGTCCTAGTTCCTCTAACAAAAGTGTAACTGTTACAGGGAATTATACTTGGACAGGAGCTACAGATAATAATTGGAATACTGCTGCTAACTGGAACTACAATGCAGTGCCTCCAACAACGGCTAACGTTATTGTTCCTTCTGGATTAACTAACTACCCAACCATTAGCTCTCCAGTTACTGTAAATAGCATTACTATTAATACTGGAGCTTCATTAATTGCAACAGCTAGTGTAACCGCAAGCGTTACTTATAGTAGAAACATAGCCGATACTAATTGGTATCTAGTTAGCACTCCTGTATCTGGTGAAACACAACAAGATATTATTGCGAATAATAATTTTGCCTCTGGAACTGAAAGTAACTTAGGTATTGGTTACTTCACAAACAACGGAGCTACTCCTTGGTTTTATGCCACCTCTTCTTCTACAGGTAGTACTACTCCTGGGTATGGGTTTTCTGTAAAATTGGCTACTCCTGGTGATATTACCACTACAGGAAGCTTAATTACAGCAAATTATCCACTTCCAATAAGTACGGGTACTAGAAATAACTATAACCTAATAGGTAATCCATTTACCAGCTTTATCAATTCGGCTACTTTGGCTGGTAGTAACTCTGTAATTGGCAATGCTACCTTTTGGCTTTGGGATGGCACACAATACGTAACTCATAACAATGCAAACCCAATTGAGATTGCCCCTTCACAAGGGTTTTTTGTAGAAGCTTCTTCTAATAGTAATGTCACCTTTTTTACATCTAATCTAAGTCATCAAGGTACCGATACTTTTTTGAAGCAAGCAACCAAACCTTCTCTTGAATTACTTATGAGTAATAACAAAATAAAATCGGCTACAAATGTTTACTATATAGATGGTAAAACAACTGGGTTTGATGCTGGTTATGACTCTAAAATGTTTAATGGGGTAACTACTAATTTTGCCGTTTTTACTGAGTTATTAACTGATAACATCGGAGAAAAATTAGCGATACAAACATTACCTAATAATGATTTTGAAGAAATGGTTATACCTGTGGGTGTAATTGCTGAAAAAAACCAAGAAATTGCCTTTTCTGTAAATGTTTCTAATTTTCCTGAAGCTTTAAAAGTATTTATTGAGGATAGAGACAGTAATACTTTTACTTATTTAAAAGACGCGAACAGTAGCTATTCTGTTACTTTAGATAAAGCCTTAAATGGTGCTGGGAGATTTTTTATACACACCACTAATAATACTTTAAGTATAGAGGAAAATTTAAATACTGAAAATATCAGTATATATAAATCAAATAAATCTACTCTTAGAATAAGTGGTTTACCTAATGAAAAAACAACAGTTTCTTTATTTAATATAATTGGTAAAAATATACTTACAACCTCTTTTACTTCAAATGGTAATAAAGACATTATATTACCAAATTTAGCAAGTGGCA
>NZ_CBFHJT010000073.1:0-3760 GCF_965656025.1 Polaribacter sp. | reverse complement strand
TTTATTTAGTAAAACTAAAAACAAAAGCTGGTAGGTTGAATAAGAAAATAATATTAGAATAATTATAGTAATTTTAAAAAACTAAACATCATGAAAAAAAATATAGACAACAACCAGCAAGAAATTACTCGTAAAGATGCTATAAAAAAAATAGGTAATTACGGTAAATATGCAGCATTAACTGCTTTAGGAACCTATTTAATATTAAATCCTCAAAAAGCACAGGCGCAAAGCCCTGAAGCTCCTGGAGGAGGATTTTAATTGAATCTAAATATTTTTTAAATAAAAAACCATTAACAAATTTGTTAATGGTTTTTTTTATCCTTTTAAGCCATTAAGCAAACTTGTATTTGTGTTATCTATAACATGCCAATTGTAAATAGCAGATAATTGATATATTTTAGATAGCTCTTTAAACAATCTGTTTTTTGCTTTTTCTTTTATGAAAGATAACTTAATCGTTTCTTTAATTTTATCAATACTTTTTTTGTTAATGATATTTAAATCGTTCTTAGAAAAGACATTAAAAGTACTTTGTTGTAAATCGAAATATTTTACATCTGGATAAATTTTTATTTCTGCCTCTGGTATTTTATTGATGTATATTTTTTTAGAAAGTGAGTCTATTTGAATTTCTAATTTAGACAAATCATACCCAACCTCTACCTCTGAATTTACAGTAACAATAGCTTTTTTGTTAAAAGAAAGGGTCTCGTAAAAATATTTTTTTGAATCAGAATAATTGTAAACTTCTGAGAAAGTTCCACTAGAAACTACTAATTTACTTAGATTTTTAATGGAGTTTACAACAACTTGAATTTCTTCTTTTGTATAATCTTCTACCTTTGGCTCATACCAAAATTTGGCAATTAAAAAACCCAAAAGAAAAATTGCTATATATTTTAGAAAGCGCATCTTTTAAAACTTTTTTTAAAGATACTAAAAAGTTTATGCGATTTCTTTTTTTTCTTCCTTAGGAAAAGCTTGTTTACTAAAAATAAAAAGCAGCACTACACCAATAGTAATATAGGCATCTGCTGGGTTAAAAATATATTGAAAAAAAGTATATTGTTCTCCACCTTTAAACGGAATCCATTCTGGTAAAACACCTTGCCAAATAGGAAAGTAAAACATATCTACCACTTTACCATGAAATAGCGTTCCATAGGGTTGGTCTGCAAACAAGGTTGCTACTTTGTGGTAAGAATCGTCAAAAATAACACCGTAAAAAACAGAATCTATAATATTACCTACAGCACCTGCTAAAATTAACGCTATAGCTACTACAACAGCATTATGCACTTTTCTTTTTACAGTACCTGCCAACCAATACACGATACCTGCTACAGCAACAATTCTAAATAATGTTAAAAAAAGTTTACCAGCTTTACCACCAAACTCAATACCCATAGCCATCCCATTATTTTCTGTAAAATGAATTTGAAACCAACTAAAAACTTCGACACTTTCATTTAAAGAAAAATTAGTTTTTACGTAAATTTTAATTACTTGATCTAAAACAATAGCAATTAATATGGTAATTATGGCAAGTGTCTTTTTTGACATTTTTTAAGTTTTTGTGGTTACAAAAATAACAATATTATTGTGTAGTTAAGTAAATATTTGCTTTTTGAGAAATAATTGTGAGTTTGGCTTTTTCGTTTAGAGCTGTGTTTTTATAATTAGTGTTATAGTGCGTACTGTCTATTTTAATTTTTCCATTTTTAGAAGTAATATCTAAGGTGTTTTTTTGTGATTGAGCGTACACATTACCAGCATATAATTTTAATAATGTTTGGGCTTTTATAGTATGTAATTTTACAATTCCGTTTTCTATATATATCGCTAAATTATTGTTGTAACTCTCGGATTCTATATCTACATTTTCTCCAAAAATTATTGTTTTTTTATGGTTGGGTATTTTTATAATTGCTGTAGCTCTTTGCAATCTTTTGGTAATGTATTTTCTAAATATTACTTCTCTTGTTTCTGCTCCTTCAAAATCAAATTTTATATTGATGTATTTTTGCTTAGGCTCTATTTTTATTACTTGTTCATCATAATTTTGTGCATACAAATATACTTCTACAAAATTGGTGTTAGAGTTTTCTAAAACTACATTGTCTAAACCAGTTGTGTAAATATTAATTTCTGTCGCTTTGGTTTCAAATTTTTTAAGTACTTTTTTTTGCGAAAAAAGAGCTCCTGAAAAAAAGACTACAACAATTAAAAAAAAAGATCTTATCATTACTAATCTACTAATATTTTTTGTTTAAAAGTGGTGTTTTCTGTTTCTATATTTAGCATATAAATTCCTTTTGATATTCTTGATATTGTAATAAAATTATCTATACTTGTTTTTTTAAACATCAACAATTTACCATCTGTATCATAAATTTTTATTATTTTTTTTCCTTTTAATTTCTCTGAAAAATAAATTTTACCTTTTGAATAATAACCTTTAATTGTTGGTGAATTATAGGTATCTAAATCTAAACTTTTTTGAGTTATATGTAAGTAAAATCTTCCTGAACCCTGTAATGCATTTTCACTTATAAATTTGTAGGTGGTATTTTCATCTTTTAAAAGCGTAAAAGTGCCTAATTTTTTATCTTCTATATAAATATTTTTTTCTATATTTTTTGATGAAATATGAAAACCTAACTCTTTATTAGCAGCTGCAAAAACACCAACTGGTATTATTATTTCATTTTCTTTTGGTATGGATTGGATTGCCAAATGCATTTGTTTATCATTAGCAACTAAGTTTGTAGAAACATTAAAATTATTTGATATTCCTGAGTATATGGAACTATCATAACCATTGTCAAAACCATTTGTAGCCTTCTCTAAAAATAAAACACTTGTTTTTACTTCGTTTTTATTATCCCCTAAAAACAAATTGATTGTTGGGTTGGTATTTTGTTTCTGAAATACAGTTGCTGTTTGATGACTTTGCATTTCTTTGTTAAAATTAATTTTATGGTTACCCGGTTTAGACTTTACAAAAAAACCTTGCCCAGGAGTAATAAATTTTGATGGTGATGTATGATTTAAAACTTCGTAGCTAGTACCATTCCAAAACCAAGCAGTTAACTCTTCTAAAGCAGCTGTATTTGCATCTAAAAAGTTATTTGTAGCATTTGCACTAACATTTAAAGGAACACTTGAAGTGTAAACGTTTCCAATTAAATTAAAAGAATTTAAAGTTCCTTTTACAATTGGTTTGATAGTATCTCTAGTTAATAAATTACCTGTAAAAGAAAGGTTACCTGTTGTTGTTTTTAAAGTAATATAACCTTCACCTGTATGGAAAGTAGAAGATTCTCCTGCCAACATATATTGCCAATTGCCTAAATTATTATTGTATTTACCAATACCTCGTTGGTTTGTATTTACAGTTCCAGATGCAATAGAGTTATCTAATACCCAATTATTATTGTAAGGCTGACCAATTATTGGTGCGCTAATGATGTGCCAATTTGTACCAACATATCGATGATAAGTAATATTTCCTTTCGAGTTTCCTTCTACAATTAAACTTCCAGAATTTGTTATGCTAGAGTTGATAATCATACTTCCTTCATTAGTTAAGTTTTCTAGAATAGTTAAAGCTCCAGATGCATTTATAGTGAGTGAGCCTTCTGTTTCTACAGCAATATTTGCAACTGTAACTACTGAATTTATAACGGGTTTAAAAGTAGTATTAGGTATGTTTACATCTGCTGTATTTGTGGGCACACCATGAGACCAATTTCCT
>NZ_CBFHJT010000072.1:0-14632 GCF_965656025.1 Polaribacter sp. | reverse complement strand
AACAGGTACTTCACTTAAATATCAACGTAAAGTTGCGCAAGCAATTAAAAGAGCGCGTCATTTAGCGTTAATGCCTTACGTTGGAGATTTATTAAAATAATAAATACGTAGAGACATGGAATTGATATTAAGACAAGACGTAGAAAATTTAGGATTTAAAGATGATGTTGTAACTGTAAAAAATGGTTATGGTAGAAACTTTTTAATACCTACAGGGCAAGCTGTTTTAGCTACAACTTCTGCAAAGAAAGTATTGGCAGAAAACTTAAAACAACGTGCTTATAAAGAAGCTAAATTAATAGAAGATGCTAACAAAATAGCTGAAACTGTTAAAGGATATGAAATTAAAATTGCATCTAAAACTGGTTCTGGAGACAAATTATTTGGTTCTGTAAACAATATAGATTTAGCTGCAGCTTTAGCAAAAGAAGGAACAGAAATCGACAAGAAATTTATTAAAGTTGTGGGTGGTTCTGTAAAAAGATTAGGTAAATATGAAGCATCTGTAAGATTACACAGAGAAGTAGTTGCTGATATTACTTTTGATGTTGTTGCTGAATAGTAACAGTTTTTCAAAACATTTTAAAAAAGCTCGTTAGAAATAACGAGCTTTTTTACTTTTAACTCCCAACTTCTAACAAAAATGAAATACAGACAATTAACAAAAGAACAGTTTGAAAGTTTACATTTAGAGTTTGCTCGTTTTTTAGCGAGCCAAAATATAGATGCAAACGAATGGAAACAAATTAAAGAAGAAAAACCAAACGTGGCAGAAGATGAAATGAATGTTTTTTCTGATGTTGTTTGGGATGATGTTTTAAACAAAACACAATACTTAGAGCATTTTTCTAAAACAACAGCCAATTTGTTTAAATGTGATGGTGAAGAAATACACAGAATTGCTATTAAAGTAAATTGGGACATCAACCTATTAGAACAGGAAGGTTTTGAGTGGTTACTTAAAAATCCGATGGACAACTCTGTAGAAGTTTTTAGAGGCACAAAACCCTATAACAACTCTGATAGAAATGCAGAATTATTCGATTTGATTGAAAAAGGGAGTTCAATTTCTAAAGGTGAAATTTATGAGTATTTTAGTCAATTGATTTCTTAGTAGCTTGTCATTCCTGCGTAGGCAGGAATCTATTTTTTTCGAAGCTATTTCTTGTTTGTAATTTATCTTTAGCGAAGTAAAAAAGCTGTATCTTTTTTATGAAAAATAAAAAAGGATGTTGTTTCAATCATGACTAAAATTTTTATCAACTTTCTGTAATTTTTTCAAAATTAATAATTTATAACTATAAGTTTTAGATTCCTGCTTCCACAGGAATGACAAATCATTCTAAATATTTAACAATTCAATCAATTTATCAGTTCCAGAACTAGCAACATCTTCTATAATAGTTAAATTAGAAAAACTGTTTTTAGAAACAGATGGTTTAGGATCTATAAAATAAATAGGTGTATTAGGTTTAATAAAATTAACTAAACTCGCTGCGGGATATACTTGCATAGAAGTACCAATAATAACTAAAATATCTGCAGTTTGGGTAATTTCAATAGCCTTATCTAACATAGGTACCATTTCTCCAAACCAAACAATATGTGGTCTTAATTGGTTTCCCCTTGAGCAAAGATCACCTAAATTTAAATCTTTTTCCCAGTCTAAAACTAAGTTTTCATCAACAGTACTTCTTACTTTTAATAACTCTCCATGTAAATGGGTTACTTTTTTACTTCCAGCACTTTCGTGTAAATTATCTATGTTTTGTGTAATAATTTCAACGTGATAATTTGTTGCTAACTTAGCTAAATTAAAATGTGCTTTGTTGGGTTTTACTTCTAATAATTGTCTTCTACGTTGATTGTAAAAATTGAAAACTAACTCAGGGTTATCTCTAAAACCTTTGGGAGAAGCAACTTCCATCACATTATGTCCTTCCCACAAACCACCTGCATCTCTAAACGTTTTTACACCACTTTCTGCAGAAATACCAGCACCTGTTAACACGACTATTTTTTTCATCAACTAAATATTTTAGTAAATTTAAACAAACAAACTCAGTGTGTAAAATAATAATTTTATGTTTGTATTTATGATTGATGAAAAATTATTACATTATTTTGAAGGCTTTTTAACTGAGAAAAGAAAAAACTTGTTTAAAACTATTTTAGAAAATAGAACCAGACACTTTACAGTGGTTTTAGAAGATATTTATCAGCCACACAATGCAAGTGCAGTAGTTAGAACTTGTGATATTTTTGGCATACAAGATGTACACACCATAGAAAATAAATACAATAATAAAGTATCTAGACATGTTGCAAAAGGTTCTCAAAAGTGGTTAAATCATTACAGATATAAAAGTGATGGTGATAATACAAAAGCTTGTTTAGATGATTTAAAGTCTAAAGGCTATCAAATTATAGCAACAACGCCTCACAACAATTCTTGTTTTTTGCAAGATTTTGATATTTCTAAAAAGTCGGCATTTGTTTTTGGAGTAGAAGCAGAGGGTGTTTCTGATTATGTTTTAGAAAATGCAGATGGATTTTTAAAAATACCTATGGTTGGTTTTACAGAAAGTTTAAATATTTCTGTAGCTGCTGCAATTATTTTACAAGAGGTAACTACAAAACTTAGAAATTCTGATTTAGATTGGCGACTATCAGCAGAAGAAAAAGAAATTTTGTATTTTAATTGGGTAAAAAAGACCATTAAAAATGTAGATAAAATAGAAGAACGTTATCATTTAAACTTATAATTATGAGTACAAAAGTTGAAGAATACATCTCAAAAAAAGAAAAATGGCGAAAAGAATTAGAAGTTTTACGCGCTGTTTTGATTGATTTGCCTTTGGAAGAAACCATAAAATGGGGTGCACCTGTATATGTTTTTAAAGGAAAAAATGTTGTGGGTTTGGCAGCTTTTAAAAATTATTGTGGGTTGTGGTTTTTTCAAGGTGCTTTATTGAAAGACCAGCAAAAAGTATTTGTAAATGCACAAGAGGGCAAAACAAAAGCCATGTTACAATGGCGTTTTTATTCTTTAGAAGAAATAAAACCTGACTTAATCACTGAATATGTGCAAGAATCTATCGATAATTTTAAAAAAGGAAAAGAGATAAAACCAGAAAGAAATACAAAAGAACTTAAAATACCAGAAGTATTAAAAAATGTTTTAAAGGCTAATACTGAACTAAAAAAATCATTTCAAAAACTAACCTTGAGTAAACAAAGAGAATACGCAAATTACATTGCTGAAGCCAAACGAGAAGCAACAAAACTAAAAAGGTTAGAAAAAATTACTCCAGTGATTTTAAATGGAGTGGGCTTACATGATCAATATAAAAATTGTTAGTTCACTATTATTTCTTCAATAGTAGCAATAGAATCGCAACGTTTTACTAATAAATTAATATTATTTAGCTTTTCTTTTCCTGTAATAAAATAATCAGCACAAGGCTTTTGTCTAGGTTTACTTTTTCCAAAATCGACATCGCCATTTTTTAATATGGTATTTACTTTTAAAGTATCAATATTAGAGGTTTTCATAGTATTTTTTGCGTTTTTAGAATATTCAATTTTTCTAATACGAATTGTTTTGAGAGTTCTTGCATCCATGCCATAATCGAAGGTTGCATTTTTTTTCTGCCAGAAAAAATAAACACCAATAGAACCTATAGATAATCCAATTAAATAATAGAAAATTCTCTTTGTAAGCATTGTAAAATTTTGAAATGCAAAGATACTTTTTTCATTGTAAAAAAGTGTCTTATAATATCAATAAATTAATATCTCTAAAAGGCAAATCGAACCAATCAGCCACAGTTTTGTTGGTTAAAATACCATGATAAAAATACATGCCATTTCGTAAACTTTTATCAAAACGAGCTGTGTTTTCAAAACCACCTTCTTCTGCAATATTTAATAAATAAGGGGTAAAAATATTACTAATAGAAACAGAGGCAGTTCTAGAATAACGTGCAGGAATATTGGGCACACAGTAATGAATAACTCCATGTTTTACAAAAGTAGGTGTTTTATGAGTTGTTACGTTAGAGGTTTCAAAGCAACCACCTCTGTCTATGGCAACATCTACCATTACAGCACCTTCTTTCATTTTTTCTATCATTTCTTCTGTAGCACAAATAGGACTTCTGGCTTTACCACGAATGGCACCAATAGCAACATCGCAACGCATTAAAGCTTTTAATATAGATTTTGGTTGTAAAGTAGATGTATAAATGGGTGCATTTAAGCAATCTTGTAGTTTTCTTAATTTGCTGATAGAATTATCAAAAACTTTAACTCTGGCCCCCAGACCAATAGCTGTTTTTGCAGCATATTCGCCAACAGTACCAGCGCCAAAAATTACAACACTCGAAGGTGGTACACCTCCAATATTCCCCAAAAGTAAACCATTTCCTTTATTTAACCCACTCATTAATTCGCCAGCAATTAAAATAGAAGCTGTTCCTGCAATCTCGCTTAAAGATTTTACAATTGGGTAAGAGTTATGGTCGTCTTTTATAAAATCAAAAGCAATGGCAGTAATTTTTTTCTTTGCTAAACTTTCAAAATACGGTTTGTTTTGTGTTTTTAATTGCAAAGAAGATATTAAAATTGCTTTCGGATTTATGAATTCAATTTCTTTTTCAGTGGGAGGTGCTACTTTTAATACAATATTGCACTTAAAGGCTTCTTCTAAATTATAAGAAATTTTTGCACCAGCTTCAGAATATTCTTTATCTGTAAAACTAGCACCATCACCAGCACCCGTTTCTACAACAACTCTATGACCATTCGCAGTTAAAGCACCCACAGCATCTGGAGTTAAACACACACGTTTTTCGCTTAAATAAGTTTCTTTTGGCAAGCCAATAAACAATTCTCCTTTTTGTTTTTTAATTTCTAGCATTTCTTCTTGAGGCAGCAAATCTTTTTTGCTAAATGGAGAATAAGAACTCATAAGTAGGTTATTTTAGTTGAATGTTGCGTTGTCCATTTTCTAAAATTGATAAATGAATTTCTGCAGATTCTAAAGGTAATAAATTTTCGACATTTTCGGGCCATTCAATCAAACACCAATCATTATTGTAAAAATAATCATCAATACCCATGTCTAAGGCTTCTGTTTCGTCTGTAATTCTATAAAAATCGAAATGAAAAATAGTTTCGTTTTTAGAAGTCTGATATTCATTCACTAACGAAAAAGTAGGAGAGGAGATGTTGTCTAAAACACCCAATTGTTTACATATTTCTTTAATTAACGTTGTTTTGCCAACCCCCATTTCTCCATAAAATAATAAAGTTTTATTTTTTACAGATGCAATTAATGTTGTTGCAATTTCAGATAGATTTTCTAAAGAATAGCTTTTATTCATTTGGCAAAAATACTTAAAAACTAAATTATATATATCATTTTATTCTAAGATCTGTTTTGCTATAAGTGATAACTGCCAACTAATTTTCACCATATTTATAATGCCCAATTATTTTAAAATCGAACAAACAATCTTCTAAAACTTGACCAGCACCAATATTATGTACAATTAAATAACGCTTGTTGTCTTTAGATTTTTTGTCTACAACAATCCCGATATGGGTAATTGCGCCACCTAAATTCCAACAAACCACATCACCAGGTTTATAATCTTTTGGATTTTTTGTGATAGGTTTTACAATTCCTTTTCTAGAAAAAAAAGTCATTAAATTAGGAACCCTTCTATGATCTATATTGGTATCTGTTTTTTTTAACCCCCATATTTTGGGATAAATTTTAAAGTTTTTTTGCATGTCTAAATGAACTTCTTTCTGCAAATCAATTCCTAGTTTTCTGTAAGCTCTAATTATAACATCTGTACAAACACCTTTATCTTTTGGTACATCTCCATTAGGATAATCAATAGAGAAATAACTAGGGTCATAAATTACTTTGTCTTTTGTTAATTCTAAAGCAGCAGTAGAAAGATTGTTTTCTTTAACCTGAGAAAAACTAAAGTTGATAAATACAAAGAAAACAAGACTAGCTAAAACTTCTTTTTTCAATTGGCTAAAATTTATGGGGTACAATGTTTTATTTTCATTTCCTTGGCAATTTCACTTCCTAAAACAATTGCTTTTTTAAATTCGTTACAAGCTTCATTTTTTCTTTTCAATTTTAAAAGTGAGGTAGCAAGCATATATTGTGAATCTTTATTTCTGTTCATAAACTTTATGTTAGAAAAGTCATCATATGCTAAAGTATATTGTTTAGAATCAAAATATAAAACACCTCTCATGTAAAGAATTTCACTTTTATCTACAGCAAACGGAAATATCTCCTTTAAAAAAGTTCTTTTAAGTAATGAATTTTCTTGATAAAAAGTTTTAATATTTTCTAAAGAATTTTCAGCCATATTATAATATTTAATAGCTTTATTAATTTTATTCCTTTTATGGTAAATATTAGCAATTTCATAAAGTGCTTGAGTATTAAAACTGTCTAAACTAATAGCCTTTTTAAAACTTAAAGTTGCTTCGTTATATTTTTTTAAATAACTATTAATTATGCCTTTATATACATTGGCACCAACATGATTTGTGTTTATTTTTAAAACTTTATCTAAAGTAATAATAGCTTTTTCGTATTCTTTATTACTTAATAATGTTTCGGCTTTAATAAATAAAGAGTTTTCTTTTGATTGAGAAAAACAGAAGTTAACAAACAAGAATAGTATTGTTGTTTTAATAATTTTCTTTTTCATTTTTTAATTAATTTAAGCATTAAATAATAAGCCAAAATAAAAACTAGCAATAAAATATTTTTATTTAGGACTATAAACTGCACAAGGAATAATTACTTCCTCTAAAGAAACACCACCATGTTGATACGTGTTCTTATAATATTTCACAAAGTGATTAAAGTTATTAGGATACGCAAAAAACAAATCTTCTTTTGCAAAAATAAAAGGTGCGTTCATTGCCACAGTTGGTAAAAATATGTCTTTAGGGTTTCTAACAGCATACACATCTTTTTCTTCATAAGACAAGCTTCTACCAGTTTTATAACGTAGGTTAGAACTGATATTTTTATCACCAATTACTTTGGTTGGATTTTTACAATTAATAGTACCATGGTCTGTTGTAATTATTAATTTTTGTCCCAAACTTTGTGCTTTCTGAATAATTTCAAATAGCGGTGAATTTTTAAACCAGCTTAAAGTTAAACTTCGATACGCTTTATCATCTCCTGCTAACTCTTTAATAACTTCCATTTCCGTTTTAGAATGCGATAAAATATCCACAAAATTATAAACAATAGCTGTCAGATCGTTTTGCTTGGTTCCATTATAATTGTCTGCCAATTCTTTCCCGTTTTTTAAAGACGATATTTTATAGTATTCGTGTTTTATGTCTAAACCTAAACGCTTTATTTGTGCTGATAAAAACTCATTTTCATACAAATTCATACCACCTTCATCCGTATCATTTTTCCAATACTGTGGATGTCTTTTTTCCATTTCTGAAGGCATTAAGCCCGAAAAAATGGCATTTCTTGCATATTGTGTTGCAGTTGGTAAAATTGAAAAATAAGTATTTTCTACTTCTTTTTTATAATGATTGTTAATCATGGGTTCTAAAATACGATACTGGTCGTATCGTAAATTGTCTATGATAATCCACAAAACACCTTGTTCTTTACTTAATTCTGGTACTACATAATCTTTAAATAAGGTATGTGAAAATGTTGGTTTGTCGTGTGCAGTTAAATAATCTTCATAATTTTTTTTGATGAATTTAAAAAACTGAGAATTCGCTTCTTGTTTTTGACTTTCTAAAATCCCCAGCATTCCTGGATCACTAATATTTTCTAATTCCAATTCCCAATGAATTAGTTTTTTATACAATTCAATCCAATCTTCGTAAGAATTTACCATCGCCAAATCCATAGAAATTTTTCTAAATTCTTGTTGATAGTTAGAAGTCGTTTTTTCTGAAACCAAACGAGAATTATCTAAATTCTTTTTCAAACTCAACAAAATCTGACTCGGGTTTACAGGTTTTATCAAATAATCAGCAATTTTAGAACCAATAGCTTCCTCCATAATATATTCCTCTTCACTTTTGGTAATCATAACCACAGGCAAATTGGCTTGTTTCTGTTTAATTTCAGATAAGGTATCTAAACCTGTCAAACCAGGCATGTTCTCATCTAAAAAAACAATATCAAAATTTTTTTCGTCAACTAAATTTATAGCATCTGCACCATTTGTGCAGGTAGTAACTTTATAATTTTTTCTTTCTAAAAATAAAATATGTGGTTTTAACAATTCAATTTCATCATCTACCCATAATATCTGTATGCTCATTTGTATTTAGTTTTATTTTTTAACGTTAAAATTATAATTTTGTTACTTTTTTAAGGCTTTTAAAATGATAAAATATTGCCAATTTTATAAATAATTAAAAATCAATTATATAATGAGTCTAAACATTTTCTATTGTATTTATAAATTAAATAGTTGCAAATTCTTTGTTTTAAGTTGTATTTTGCAATAGTTTGATAAATTTTTTAACTTTTGAAGAAAAAACAACCCAATAAGCTTAAAATTTTAAATGATCCTATTTATGGTTTTATTCAAATCCCGAATTCTTTAATTTTTGATATTATAGAACACCCTTATTTTCAGCGTTTACGAAGAATTACGCAGATGGGGTTTTCTAACCTGGTTTATCCAGGGGCAAATCATACCAGATTTCATCACGCAATTGGCTGTATGCACTTAATGCAAAAAGCCATTCAGGTTTTACGCTTTAAACAAGTATCTATTTCCAAGGAGGAAGAAAATGCATTATATGTTGCAATTTTGTTGCACGATATTGGTCATGGTGCGTTTTCTCATGCATTAGAACATAGTATTGTTAATGGCATTTCTCACGAAGAAATTTCTTTAAAATTCATGAAAAAACTGAACAATGAATTTAAAGGAAAATTAACCTTAGCCATAGAAATTTTTGAAGGTAAAAATCCACGTAAATTTTTATGTCAATTGATTTCCAGTCAACTAGATATAGATAGATTAGATTATTTAAAAAGAGATAGTTTTTACACAGGTGTTACAGAAGGCAATATTTCATCAGATAGATTAATTGCCATGATGAATGTAAAAAATGATAATTTGGTTATTGAAAAAAAAGGTATTTATTCTGTAGAAAAATTTCTAATCGCCAGAAGATTAATGTATTGGCAAGTGTATCTACACAAAACAGGTTTGGTTGCAGAAAATATTTTAGTAAATGTTTTAAAAAGAGCCAAAGAATTAACAGAAAAAGGAGCAGATTTATTTGCAAGTTCTTCTCTAAAATATTTTTTACAAAACCCAATAACAGCCAATAACTTTACAGAAGAAACTTTAGGAATGTTTTCTAAATTAGATGATTTTGATATTCTTTCTGCTATTAAAGAATGGGTCTATAATAAAGACAAAGTGTTATCATTATTAGCAAAAATGATAGTAGATAGAAACTTGTTACGTATAGAAATTCAAAAAAACAACTTTGATTCTGATTACATTCTAAAAAAGCAAGAAAAAGCGATTAAGAAGCTAGAAATTTTAAAAGAAGATGTTCATTATTTTGTATTTAGTCAACAAATAAGCAATCAAGCCTATAATTTAGAAACCTCAATTTTAATTTTAAATAAAAAAGGGAAATTGAAAGATATTGCAAAAGCATCAGATCAATTAAATTTGCAAGCATTAACAATACCCGTTGTAAAACATTTTATTTGCTATCCAAAATAACAGGATATTAGCCAAAACCGTATTATTTTTATATTTTTGCGATTAATGAAATTTACAGCACAACAAATAGCAGATATCTTAGAAGGTGATGTCGTAGGAAATCCTGAAGAAGAAGTGTCTAAGCTTTCTAAAATAGAAGAGGGAGAAAAAGGTTCCTTAACTTTTTTATCAAACCCAAAATACAATGCGTATTTGTATACAACAAATGCTTCTATAGCTATTGTAAATAACAGCTTTGTATTAGAAAAAGAAATACAAACTACTTTAATAAAAGTAGACAATGCGTATAAATCTTTCTCTAAATTGCTCGAATTTTATAACGAGGTAAAAAATAATAAAACAGGAAGAGAACAACCCCACTTTATAGCAGAATCTGCAGAAATTGGAAGTAACGAATATATAGGTGCATTTTCATACATTGGAGAAAATGTAAAATTAGGAGATAATGTAAAAATATATCCAAACTCTTATATTGGAGATAATACAGTTATTGGCAACAATACAGTTATTTTTTCGGGGGTGAAAATTTATTCTGAAACTCAAATTGGTGCCTATTGTAAAATACATTCAGGTGCAATTATTGGGGCAGATGGTTTTGGTTTTGCACCAGATGAAAACGGAGCGTACAAAGCAATACCACAGATTGGAAATGTAATTATAGAAGATCATGTAGATATTGGATCTGCATCTACTATAGATAGAGCAACATTAGGATCTACAATCATCAGAAAAGGTGTAAAGCTAGACAACCAGATACAAATTGCACACAACGTAGAAGTTGGAGAACATACTGTAATAGCGTCTCAAACAGGAGTTGCAGGTTCTACCAAAATTGGTAAAAACTGCATGATTGGTGGACAAGTAGGAATTGCAGGTCATGTTAAAATAGGCAACAATGTTAAAGTTTTAGCACAGGCAGGAATTTCTAAAAATATAAAAGACAATGAAATTATAAATGGTACTCCTGCATTTAAAGTACAAGATTTTAATAAGAGTTATGTGTATTTTAAAAATTTACCAAAATTAGTTACAAAAATAAATCAACTAGAAAAAGATATAAGACTCAAACAGAAAAATAATGAGTAAGAAACAAAAAACCATAAAACAAGAAGTTAGTTTATCTGGTGTTGGCTTACACACAGGTAACACTGTTACCATGACGTTTAAACCTGCTCCAGCAAACCATGGGTTTGCTTTTTGTAGAGTAGATTTAGAGGGTATGCCAACCATAGAAGCTAGAGCAGAATACGTTGTAAATACACAGAGAGGAACCAATTTAGAAAAAAATGGTGTTCAAATACAAACTTCAGAACACGTTTTAGCTGCTGCTGTTGGTTTAGATATAGATAATTTGTTAATAGAAATAGACGCTTCAGAGCCACCAATTATGGATGGTTCTTCAAAATATTTTATAGAAGCTTTAGAAAAAGCAGGTTTAGAAGAGCAAAATGCTCATATTGAGGAATATGTAGTAAAAGAAATTATATCCTACAAAGATGATGTTTCTGGTAGCGAAATTATTTTAATGCCATCAAACGAATACCAGATTACAACAATGGTAGATTTTGGAACTAAAATATTAGGTACACAAAATGCTACTTTAGAAACCATTTCAGATTTTAAAGAAGAAATTGCCGATGCTAGAACTTTTAGCTTTTTGCATGAAATAGAAATGCTATTAGAAAACGATTTAATAAAAGGTGGAGATTTAAACAATGCAATAGTCTATGTAGATAAAGAATTATCTGAAAGTACTATGCAAAAATTAAAAAAGGCTTTTGATAAAGAAGATATCGCTGTAAAATCTAATGGCATTTTAGATAATTTAACCTTACATTGGGCAAATGAGGCTGCCAGACATAAATTGTTAGATGTTGTTGGGGATTTAGCTTTGGTAGGTACAAGAATTAAAGGTAAGGTAATTGCCAATAAACCAGGGCATTTGGTGAATACAACCTTTGCTAAAAAATTAGCAAAAATTATCAAACAAGAAAAAAGAAATAACGTACCAAAGTACGATTTAGATCTTGCTCCTTTATTAGATATCCATCAAATAATGGATATACTTCCACACAGACCACCATTTTTATTAGTAGACAGAATAATAGAGCTTTCTGATAAACATGTTGTAGGTATGAAAAATGTTACTATGAACGAGAATTTCTTTGTAGGACATTTTCCAGGAGCACCAGTAATGCCAGGTGTTTTACAGGTAGAAGCTATGGCACAATGTGGTGGTATTTTAGTGTTAAGTACAGTGCCAGATCCAGAAAATTACTTAACCTACTTTATGAAAATGGATAATGTTAAGTTCAAGCAAAAAGTGTTGCCTGGAGATACGTTAATATTTAAAGCCGAATTAATTACCCCAATTAGAAGAGGTATTTGCCACATGCAATCTTATGCTTATGCCAATGGAAAACTAGTTGCAGAAGCAGAATTAATGGCACAAATTGCCAAAAAGAAATAATTATGAATCAACCATTAGCATACGTTCATCCGCAAGCAAAAATAGCTAGAAACGTAGTAATAGAACCATTTACAACCATACATAATAATGTAGAAATTGGTTCTGGTACTTGGATAGGATCTAACGTAACTATTATGGAAGGTGCTAGAATAGGCAAAAATTGTAGAATTTTTCCAGGAGCAGTAATTTCTGGTATACCACAAGATTTAAAGTTTGATGATGAAGAAACCACTGTAATTATTGGAGATAATGTTACTATTAGAGAGTGCGTTACTATAAACAGAGGTACATCAGACAGAATGAAAACCATTATTGGAGACAATTGTTTAATTATGGCTTATTGCCATATTGCACATGACTGTTTTGTGGGCGATAATTGTATCTTTTCAAACAACTCAACATTAGCCGGTCATGTTACAATTGGTGACAATGTTGTGTTAGCAGGTATGGTTGCAGTGCATCAATTTGCCTCAGTTGGTAAACATGCTTTTGTTACAGGTGGATCTTTGGTCAGAAAAGATGTACCACCATACGTAAAAGCTGCAAGAGAGCCTTTATCTTATGTTGGTATTAACTCTGTTGGATTAAGAAGACGTGGCTATACCACAGACAAGATTAGGGAAATACAAAATATATATAGAATATTATTTCAAAAAAACTACAATTACTCTCAAGCTATAGACATCATAGAAGCAGAAATGGAAGCAACTCCAGAAAGAGATGAAATTGTTCAGTTTATAAAAGACTCTCATAGAGGAATCATGAAAGGGTATTTTAACTCAAATTAAATTACATTTAAAACTATAACAAATTAATGGCAACAACATCAGATATTAGAAACGGATTATGTATAAGATACAATAATGATATTTATAAAATAGTAGAATTTTTACATGTAAAACCAGGTAAAGGTCCTGCTTTTGTTAGAACAAAATTAAAAAGTGTTACAAATGGCAAAGTAGTAGACAATACATTTCCTGCAGGTAGAAAAATTGATGATGTTAGAGTAGAAACGCACAAATTTCAATTTTTATATCAGGATGGTGAATTTTATCATTTTATGAATGAGGCAGATTATACTCAAATTCGTTTGTTAGAAGCTGCTTTAGATACACCAGAATTAATGAAAGAAGGTGAAGTGGTAACAATTATTATAAACTCTGAAGACAACATGCCACTTTCTGTAGAAATGCCTGCAAGTGTTATTTTAGAAGTAACCCATACAGAACCAGGAGTAAAAGGAAATACAGCAACCAATGCCACAAAACCAGCAACTGTAGAAACTGGTGCAACCGTAAATGTACCTTTATTTATAAACGAAGGTGATAAAATTAAGGTAGAAACCACTAAAGGTGCTTATCAAGAACGTATTAAGGAATAGATATAGCTTTTGCAATTAGCTTTTTGCTAATAGCCAATAGCAAAAAGCGGATAGCTAGTTATGAAATTCAAAAATCCACAAACTTTACAACAAATTGCTTCTTTATTAGATATCAATTTTATAGGTGATGCTAATTTTGAAATATTAGGAATTAATGAAATTCATGTTGTAGAGAAAGGAGATATTGTTTTTGTAGATCATCCAAAATATTACGAGAAAGCATTAAGTTCTAAGGCAACAACCATTTTAATTAATAAAACAGTCGATTGTCCAGAAGGAAAATCGTTATTAATTTCTGAGGATCCTTTTCGCGATTTTAATAAAATAACCCAACATTTTAATCCATTTATAGCATCAAAAGCAAGTATTTCTGAAAGCGCAATAATTGGTGAAGGAACTGTAATACAACCCAATGTATTTATAGGAAACAATGTTTTAATTGGTAAAAACTGTATTATACATTCTAATGTAAGTATTTATGATAATGCTGTAATTGGTAATCATGTAACTATACATGCCAATACAGTTTTGGGTGCAGATGCATTTTATTACAAAAACAGACCAGAAGGTTTTGATAAATTATTGTCTGGGGGAAGAGTTATTTTAGAAGATAACGTAGATTTAGGAGCCTCTTGCACAATAGACAAAGGGGTTACAGGAGATACCACAATTAAAGAAGGTACAAAAATAGACAACCAAGTGCATGTTGGGCATGATACTTTAATTGGTAAAAAATGTTTAATAGCATCCCAAACCGGTATTGCAGGCTGTGTAATTATAGAAGATGAAGTTACTATTTGGGGACAAGTTGGTACTAATAGCGGAATTACTATTGGTAAAGGAGCTGTAATATTAGGGCAAACTGGTGTTACAAAATCAGTTCCAGGAAACAAAACCTATTTTGGTACGCCAATTTCTGAATCTAGAAAAAAATTAAAAGAAATGGCAGAAATTAAACGTTTCTTAAAAGATAGAAATCATTAAAATTAAAAT
>NZ_CBFHJT010000071.1:13046-15956 GCF_965656025.1 Polaribacter sp. | reverse complement strand
GTATTGGTGTTTTTTTAAAACTAAAAAAGACTTTAGCAAAATACTAAAGTCTTTCTAAAATAAAGTGGTCCCACTTGGGCTCGAACCAAGGACCACCTGATTATGAGTCAGGTGCTCTAACCAACTGAGCTATGGGACCAAAATTATTGGGTGCAAATGTACTATTTATTTTAAAATCTTACAATAAAAAATTAAAAACTTAAACAGTTCTTTTCATTAGCCACAAACCAAAACTTTTTAAGCGCTCTTTATCAGTTTGTTTAATATCCATTTTAGCTAAAGTTTCAAATGCTTTTTCGGTATAATTTTCAATTTCTTGCTTTATTAAGTTAGGTATATCGTTCAGTTCAAAGATTCTTCTAACATCTGCTATTTTAATTGAATTTTCTTTTAATTTTTTTCTGTATAAGTATTTTAACTTTCCTTCATCATTTGTATCTGATACTTCCAAAGCCTTTAAATATAGATACGTTTTTTTATTTTCTATAATATCACCTCCTACTTGTTTACCAAATGTTTTTGGGTCTCCAAAAGTATCTAAAAAATCGTCTTGTAGTTGAAATGCCAAACCAAGGTTTAAACCAAAATCGTAAATTAAATTGGCATTTTCTTCGGATGTTTTTGCAACTATAGCTCCCATTTTTAAAGCTGCTGCTACTAAAACAGATGTTTTTAAGCAAATCATATTAATATATTGATCTATGGTAACGTCTGTTCTTGTTTCAAAATCTACATCTAGTTGTTGGCCATCGCAAACTTCTAATGCTGTTTTACTAAATAATTTAGCTAATTTTTGAAAAACATCAGCATCATAATTTTCAAAATATTGATAAGCCAAAATTAACATAGCATCACCAGATAAAATTCCCGTATTTATATTCCATTTTTCATGAACGGTTTTTTTACCTCTTCGTAAAGGAGCATCATCCATAATATCATCGTGCACTAACGTAAAATTATGAAAAACCTCTACGGCTAATGCAGCTGGCAATGCATCTTTAAAACCATCAGAAAAAATATCTGCAGCCATTAAAGTAAGTACGGGTCTTATTCTTTTACCCCCTAATTGTAGAATGTAATCTATTGGCTCATAAAGATTTTTAGGCTCTCTGACCCATTTTTTAGATTCTAAATAACTTAGAAATTCTTTTTGATAATGTAAAATGTCCAAATCTGTATTTTTTTGTAAAAATAATGTAAAGAATTTTCAATAAATAATTCAAATGTTAAAAAATAATTAAAACTTTGGAAACTTTTTTTGTTTCTAAAGTTTCCTTGTGTACATTTGCAGTCGATTTATGAGAGAAAAAATACTAGAAATATCGAAAAATTTGTTTTTAAATTTAGGGTTTAAGAGCGTAACTATGGATGAAATTGCCAGTAATTTGGGGGTTTCTAAAAAAACAATCTACAAGTATTTTAAAAATAAAACCGATTTAATTGCAGGTGTTACAGACTATATGTTTCATGCTATATGTTGTGGAATTGATGGTGTTTGTGAGCAAAAACTAAATCCTATAGAAGAAATTTTTTCAATTAAAAGAATGGTGATGAATCATCTTAAAGACGAAAAATCATCACCTCAATATCAATTACAAAAATATTATCCTAAAATTTATGAGTCCTTAAAACAAAAACAGTTTCATGTGATGCAAGAAACAATTAAAAAAAATTTAAAAAGAGGTATAGAGTTGGGGCTTTTTAGAAATACAATTAATGTAGAGTTTATTTCTAGAATCTATTTTTATGGAATGAATGCCATTAAAGATCAAGAACTTTTTCCGTTAACTAATTTTTCTATGAACGAACTAATGAACAACTATTTAGAATATCATATTAGTGGAATTGCCACCGAAAAAGGATTACAAGAACTTAATAATCAACTAAATAAAAAATAAAAAAAGAAATGAAAAAATTACTCTTGATGTTTTTCGCACTTTTGCATTTTCTAACTGCAAATGCTCAAGAAAAACAAATGAGCCTTTCTTTGGACGAAGCCATAAATTTCGCTTTAGAGAATAGCTATAACACAAAAATATCTCAAAACGACATACTGTCTGCAAAGAAAAAGGTTTGGGAAACTACCACAATTGGGCTGCCTCAAATAGATGGAAAAATAGATTACCAAAATTTTCTAAAACAACCTGTTTCATTAATACCTTCTGAAGTTTTTGGAGGACCTCCTGGAGAATTTGAAGAAGTTGTTTTTGGCACAAAACAAAACGCAAACGCGACCATAACACTAAGGCAATTATTATTTGACGGTTCTTATTTAGTTGGTTTACAAGCTTCTAAAACCTTTTTAAAAATTTCTGAACAGGCTAATGAAAAAACAGAAATGATAACCAAAGAAGCTGTAATTAATGCTTATGGAAATGTTTTGGTTACAGAAAACAGTATTACTATTTTAGAGGGAAACATTAAAATTCTTCAAAAAAATTACAACGACGCTAAGAAAATCTATGAAAATGGCTTGAATGAAGAAGAAGATGTAGAGCAATTAGAAATTACTCTTGGTAACTTAAAAAACCAATTAAACAATGTATTAAGAATGAAAGGTATTGCTTACCAAATGCTAAACCTTTCTTTAGGTAATGATATTGATACAAAGCTAATTCTAACAGACTCTTTAGATTCTCTCGTAGAAAAAAATATTAGTTTGGCGCTTATTTCTAAAGATTTTAATGTGAATAATCATATAGATTTTAAAATTTCTGAGAATGATAGGGAAACCAAAAGATTAATGATGAGGCTTGAACAAAGTAAAGCTTTACCAACATTAAGTGCTTTTGTAAATTATGGAACTCAAGCTTTTTCTAACTCTTTTACTTTTTTTGATAGCAATCAACAATGGTTTCAACAATCATTATTAGGAGTAAGCTTAAACGTACCAATATTTAGTAGTTTAGG
>NZ_CBFHJT010000071.1:8511-12947 GCF_965656025.1 Polaribacter sp. | reverse complement strand
CAGAAGTGCTAAAACTGCACAAGCAAAAATTGCTTTAGAAAATGCAGATTTACGTCTAGAAGAAACCAAACAAAAACTTACTTTACAAGCTAAAAAAGCCAAAAGTGAATATCAATTAAGTATCGAAAATTATCAAACAAATAAAAAAAATGTGGGTTTAGCAGAGCGCATAGAAAAAAAACAACGTGTTAAGTTTTTCGAAGGTATTTCTACCAGTTTCGATTTATTACAAGCACAAAACCAACTATACACGCAGCAGCAAAATTACATACAATCTATGTTAGATGTTATTGCTAAAAAAGCCGCATTAGAAAACGCATTAAACCTACCTATAAAATAAAAAAATTATGAAAAAAATATATACATTAGTTTTAACTGCACTTATTTTAGCTTCTTGTGGAGATAAAAAAGAGGTTTCTGTAGAAGATATTTTAGCAACCAATGATGTTGAAAAATTAAAATCAAAAAAAGCAGAATTAGACACAAAACAACAAGAATTAGCTACTCAATTAGAGAAAATAAATGATAAGTTAGATAACTTGAATGAAGATAAAAACATTCCTTTAATTACAACTTTAAAGGTAAAAGAAGAAGTTTTTACACATTTTATTGAATTACAAGGAAACGTACAAACCAAACAAAATGTTCTAATTTATCCTGAAATGCCAGGTATTTTAGAAAGTGTTTTTGTAAAAGAAGGACAAAGAGTTTCTAAAGGACAAGTTTTAGCTAAAATAGATGATGGAGGAATGTCCTCTCAATTAGCACAATTAGAAACTAATGCAGAATTAGCCAAAACTACTTACGAGCGTCAAAAAAGATTATGGGATCAAAAAATTGGTTCAGAAATTCAATTTTTACAAGCAAAAACAGCTTACGAATCACAAAAAAACGCTGTAAAACAACTAAAGAGTCAGTTAGGTAAATCTACAATTAGAGCTCCATTTTCTGGTATTATAGATGATGTTTTTAAAGAAAGAGGAACCGTAGTAGCACCAGGTCAAGGTTCAGAAATTTTTAGAATTGTTAATCTATCTAACATGTATATAGAAACAGAAGTGCCAGAAACCTATATTGGTAGTATTACAAAAAATAAAGATGTTGAAATAAATTTCCCTGTTTTAGGAGAAACTGTAGACTCTAAAGTAAGGCAAGTTGGTAATTTTATAAACCCAAACAACAGATCTTTTAAAATAGAAATTGGTGTACCAAATTTAAAAGGAAAAGTAAAACCAAACTTAACAGCAAGATTAAAACTGAACGATTATACAAACCCAAACGCAATTTTAATACCACAAAGTATTATTTCAGAAAACGCTAAAGGCGAACAGTTTATATATATTATAAAAGATAGAAAAGAAAACAACGAAGCTGTAGCAGAACGATTAATTATAGAAACCGGTAAAACGCAAGGTAACTTTATTGAAGTTCTTAAAAATCTTCCTTCAGGTTCAGAAATTATTATGGAAGGCGCAAGAAGTGTTAATAATGGTCAGGTTGTAAAAGTGATTAATAAATAGGAAGGTAATGGCAAAAAAAAATAAACAAGTAGATAAAGAATTTAAACTTTCTTCTTGGGCAATAAATAATAAAACTACTATTTATGTCTTGATGTTTTTAATTCTTTATTTAGGAATATCGGCATATTTTACAATGCCTAGAGAAAATTTTCCAGAGATAAACGAAACTAAAATTTACATTAGCTCTGTATATCCAGGAAACACAGCAGAAGATATTGAAAAATTAATTACAAATCCGCTAGAAGACAAACTAAAATCGGTTAGTAATGTAGTTGAAATTACCTCAACTTCTCAAGAAGATTACTCTATAATTACAGTTGAGTTTGATGAGAAAATAGATGTAAATGAGGCTAAGCAAAAGGTAAAAGACGAAATAGATCAAGAAACAGCAGGTGAAGATTGGCCAACATTTAATGGCGCAAAAGTAAAACCCAATGTTTTTGAGTTGAGTATGTCAGAAGAAATTCCGATTTTAAACATCAACATTTCTGGCAATTACCCTGTTGCAAAGTTGAAAGAATATGGAGAATATTTACAAGATGAAATTGAAGATTTAACTGAAATTAAAAAGGTTGATATTCGTGGAGCGCAAGAAAAAGAAGTAGAAGTTGCTGTAGATATATATAAAATGATGGCAGCAAAAGTAAGTTTCGATGATATTACAAATGCCATAAATCGTGGAAATGTAACCATGTCTGCAGGTAACTTTATTACAAGTCAACAAAGAAGAACGGTTAGAATTATTGGAGAAATAGACAAACCGTCAGACTTAGGAAATTTCGTAATCAAATCAGAAAATGGAAATCCTATTTACTTAAAAGATGTCGCTGAAATCAATTTTAAAGACAAAGACAAAACAACCTATGCAAGAGAAAATGGACATGCAGTTGTAATGTTAGATGTTAAAAAACGTTCTGGTGAAAATATGGTGGCTGCTGCAGATAAAATTGGCGAAATTGTAAAAGCTGCAAAAGCAAATAATTTTCCTCCAGATTTACAAGTAACTATTGCCAATGATCAATCTCCAAAAACCATTGGTCAAGTAGATGATTTGGTAAACAACATCATATTTGGTGTAATTTTAGTAGTAATTGTTCTAATGTTTTTCCTTGGATTTAAAAATGCCATTTTTGTTGGTTTTGCAATACCGATGTCTATGTTTATGTCTTTAATGATCTTAAGCGCAATGGGCCAAACCTTAAATACAATGGTATTATTTGGTTTAATTATGGGCCTTGGTATGTTGGTAGATAATGGTATTGTAGTTGTAGAAAACGTATATCGCTTAATGGACGAAGAAGGAATGAGTAGAATTGAAGCTGCCAAAAAAGGAATTGGAGAAATTGCATTTCCTATTATAATTTCTACACTTACAACAGTTGCTGCCTTTGTTCCTTTAGGTCTTTGGCCAGGAATTATGGGACAATTTATGATGATTTTACCCATCACTTTATCTATTGTTTTAGGTTCCTCTTTATTTGTGGCAATATTCTTTAACTCAGTTTTAGTTTCTAAATTTATGAGTACAGAAGATAAAGATATGCCATTAAAAAGCATCATAAAATTAACCAGTATAATGGCTATAATTGGGTTGCTTATATTCTTCTTTGGAGGAGAATACAACGCGCTTGGAACATTAATTCTTTTTACCGCAATAATGTTGTGGGTTTACAGATTATTCTTAAGAAAAGCTGCAAATTATTTTCAAAAAAACACTTTGGTTTCTTTAGAAAACTGGTACGAAAGGCAATTAAAAAGAGCACTTTCTGGTTGGACACCTTATGTTTTAGTGGTAGGAACTTTTATTTTATTATTTATAGCTTTTGCAGGTTTTGGTTGGTCTGTTGGAGAGCAAAGAACAAAAATTGAGTTTTTTCCAGACAACAAACCCAACCAAATTATTGTGTATATAGAATATCCTGAGGGTACAGATATTGAAAAAACAAATCAAATAACAAAAGAAATTGAGCAAAAAGTATTTGGCGTTTTAAATCAAGATCAATATACAGATGGCGATTATAATTTTATGGTAGAAAGTACGGTTTCTCAAGTTGGTGAAGGCGCAGGAAACCCACAAACAGATGGAGGTTCCTCTGCAGAAATGCCACACAAAGGAAAAATTACAGCTTCTATGCGCGAATATAAATACAGACGTGGAGAAGATAGTGAACTTTTACGTCAAAAAGTACAAGAAGCCTTGGTGGGTATTTATCCAGGAGTTCTAATTTCTGTAGAAAAGGATGCAAATGGACCACCTACAGGTGCACCAATTAATATCGAATTGAATGGCGAAGATTATGAAGAATTAATTTTTACTGCAGAAAGAATGCGCGATTATTTAAATACGCAAAGTATTTCTGGAGTTGATGAATTAAAAATTGACGTAAACAAATCGAAACCTGGAATGCAGGTAATTGTTGATCGCAAAAAAGCAGGAGAATTAGGCGTTTCTACGGGTCAAGTTGGGCAACAACTAAGAGCTTCTATATTTGGAAACAAGGCTGGAATTTATAAAGAAAATGGCGAAGATTATGATATTTACGTGCGTTTTAATAAAGAGGATAGATATGATAAAAGTGCTGTTTTTAATCAAAAAATAACCTTTAGAGATCCTGCATCTGGTAAAATTAAAGAAATACCTGTTTCTGCTGTAGCATCACAAAGTAATAGTTCTGGTTTTAGCGCTATAAAACATAAGGATGTAAAGCGTGTAGTTACAGTATATTCTGCACTTTCTCCTGGAGAAACAGATGCTGGTGCAGTAGTTGCTAGAATTCAAAATTCTATGAAAAGTTTTAAAGACTTGCCAAAAGATATTAAAATTGATTATACAGGGCAAATTGAAGAACAAAACAAGCAAATGGCATTTTTAATGGGTGCGTTCTTTACAGGTTTAATGTTAATTTTCTTCATTTT
>NZ_CBFHJT010000071.1:0-8411 GCF_965656025.1 Polaribacter sp. | reverse complement strand
GGTGTCTTTGGAGGATTGGTAATTACAGGAGCTCCTTTTGTTATTATGATGACTATGGTTGGTATAATATCCTTAGCAGGAATTGTAGTAAATAACGGAGTTGTTTTGTTAGATTATGCAGAACTGTTAATCAATAGAAGAAAAATACAAGACGATGTTGCCGAAGATGATTATTTACCTTTAAATAGTTTGTATGAAACTGTTGTAAAAGCTGGTAAAGCTCGTTTACGTCCTGTATTACTAACTGCCATTACCACTATTTTAGGTTTAATTCCGTTAGCAATTGGTTTAAATATTAACTTTTTCACATTGTTTAGCGAGTTTGATGCAAACATTTATATGGGTGGAGATAATGTTGTATTTTGGGGACCTTTAGCAAAAACTGTTATTTATGGTTTATTAATTGCAACATTCTTGACGTTGATAGTTGTTCCTATTTTATTCTTTTTAATTACAAAGTTTAAAATGAGAATTAAAGGACAATTACCTCATCAATTAGAACGTAAAGAAAATAAAGAACTTGTTTTTAATATGGATAAAAGATTAGATTAGAAAAAATAACACTAAAATAATTTAGATTGCTATATTAAAAAGAGGATGAAATTATACAAGTTTCATCCTCTTTTTGTATTTTCGAAAATAATGATAGAAAAGAAAAAAACTTCTTTTACAGTAAATGAGATTAAGCGAAAGCTAGAGCAGTATTGTATCTACCAAGATCGATGCCATAAAGAAGTGGAACAAAAAATGCGCGATTACAACTTGATTCCTGAAGCTAAAGAAATGATTTTACTAAGTTTGATGCAAGACAATTTTTTAAATGAAGAACGCTTTGCTAAAAGTTTTGCAAGGGGAAAGTTCAGAATTAAAAATTGGGGAAAACAACGTATTATTAGGGAACTAAAGTTTAAAGATATTTCTGCATACAATATTAAAACAGCTCTAAAAGAGATTGATGAAGAAGAGTATTTAGCCACTATTTACAGAATCACAGAAAATAGAAATGCTGTAATTTCCGAAGCTAACATCCATAAAAGAAAACAAAAACTAATTGGTTTTTTAATGCGAAAAGGATTTGAAAGCGAATTAATATATAAAGTGGTTAACGAAGTAGTTAGCCATTAAAAAACTACTTATATCTATTTAAAAAGATAGAATCGTTTTTCTTTTTCGCAGCAATTACAGACTGTACATCGTCATTAGGTATGGCAACAGACAAGACATACTGTTTTATTTTCCAAGTGTTATTTTTCTTTTCTAAAACACCAGAACCTCTACAAGTTCCCATCCAAGTATTTAAAAGCTCATCAAACCAAGCAAAATCTCCAGTTTCATTCAAATACACATTTCTTTCTAGAGTTTTAAAATCCCAAGCTTTGCCTCTTTCAAAATAAGGTTTACTAAAATTAGAAAACTGTTTTTTAGTCCAAATTTCTTCTGCTGCTGTACCAATATATACAGAAGTACTGTCTAAAGCATCAAAATAATTTGCATAATTAGCATCTGAGGCTGCTTTGTGCCAATTAACCAAAACACTGTTTATTGTTGCTTTCTCTGAAGCAATATTTACTTGTTTTGATGTTTCTTTACAAGCAAAAAACAACAATAAAACACACCCTATAATTCCTAGTTTTTTCATGATTGCTATTGTCTCTTTAAAGCTCCTTTATCAAAATTATTCTTATTGATCAACTTTTCTTTTAATTTTAAATCTATCGATTGTTTAGAAACACTGTCTATTTTAGTGGTATCTAAACCAATAAAACTAATATCTACATCTATTAAATCTTCAAAAAGTTGTTTCTGTAAAATAGTATTAACTTTAATATTTACCGCAGAAAAAGCTTCTATGGTTTTGTCTACTTGAGCGTTTACTTCCGTTGCTTTAATTGCAGGAATATCCGTTAAATCTGCCAATCGTAAAGTTTCATTATACAAAACATTTACTCTAGCCTTAAAAGACGGAATATTAAATTTTTCAGGAATACTATCATTTAAACTTTTTACCAAATCTTTTAATTCTACAGCATTATTTAAAGCTTCGTTGGGTGATATTTTTCTATAATTCACAAAAAAAGAATCTACCAATTTTAATTTTTGCCAATCTGCTACATCTTTTAGAAATTTTGGTGCGATTGATTTTGTTGGATTATGTTTGGCAACAATACTCATTAAAGGTTTTGCAACTTTAACAGCTACTTCTGTTTCTTGTTTATCGTCACAAGAAAACAGAAAGGGTATTAACAAAAAAATGTATAAATATTTCACAAGTTCAATTAAAAAGTAAAAATACATAAATATCTTTCACAGTTTTCATTTTTAAGAAAATCCTAACAAAACAAAAAAATACTACATTAAAATTGTTGAATAATTATTTATTTAAAATATAATTACGAATACTTAAATTAAGTACCTTTGTTTCTGATTTTAATTGAATGCAATACATGAACGAAACCATATTAATTTTAGGAGCAAGTGGCCAAATAGGAAACGAGTTAACAGAAAAACTGCGTACAATTTATGGCAACCAACAGGTTATTGCCTCAGATATTAGAGAAGGGAATGCAAATATGATGGAAGCTGGTCCATTTGAAATTATAGATGCTACAGATAAGAATACCATTTTAAAAACAATTAAAAAATACAACGTTACACAAGTTTATTTACTAGCGGCTATGTTGTCTGCTACTGCAGAAAAATACCCGCAAAAAGCTTGGGATTTAAACATGACTTCCTTATTAAATGTGTTAGATTTAGCAAAAGAAAAACATATAAAGCAAGTATATTGGCCTAGTTCTATTGCAGTTTTTGGCCCAACAACTCCCAAAGAAAATACACCACAAAAAACAATTATGGAACCTACTACAGTTTACGGAATTAGTAAGCTTTCTGGGGAGTTTTGGTGTAATTATTATCATGAAAAATATGGAGTAGATGTTAGAAGTTTACGCTTTCCTGGTATTATTTCATGGAAATCGAAACCAGGAGGAGGCACAACAGATTATGCGGTAGATATTTATTTTAAAGCCTTAGAAGAAGGTAGTTTTGATTGTTTTTTATCAGAAAATACACGTTTACCAATGATGTATATGGATGATGCTGTGAACGCAACCATACAATTAATGCAGGCCAAATCAGAAGATATTAAAATTAGAACTTCTTACAATTTAGCGGCCATAGATTTTACACCAAAAGAAATTTTTACAGAAATTAAAAAACATATACCTGATTTTACAATTACCTATAAACCTGATTTTAGACAACAGATAGCCGATAGTTGGCCATCTAGTATTGATGATTCTGAAGCGAGAAAAGATTGGAATTGGAAACATCAATTTGATTTGTCAACGATGACAAAAGATATTCTTACAAATCTTAAAAAATAAGATTGTAAGAAAATAAAATCAATTTCGTCTGAACTGAAAAGACCATTGTAACAAAGGTTACCTGGAAAAAAGAGTTAAAACTTTACCTTTGTTTAAAATAAAAAAAGATGAAAAATATTATAGAAAATAGTTTACAAAATGCTATTTCTTACGAAACTTATAGAGCTTTGGTAAGTAATTTATTAGCAGATGGTAAAGCAACAGGACCTATACAATCCGAAGCATTAACAAACTACAGTTTGTTAAATGATAAAAGAATGAAACGTTTAGACAAAACGATAAAAATTTCAGAAGAAACAATTGCTACTATAAAAACAATATCAGAACCACAAACTTGGTTGGTAATTTCAGAAGGTTGGTGTGGAGATGCAGCACAAAACTTACCCGTTATTAATAAAATTGCTGCCTTAAACCCAAACATCAATTTAAAAGTAGTTTTAAGAGATGAAAACTTAGAATTGATGGATTTATATTTGACAAATGGTGGTAGATCTATTCCTAAACTAATTGCTTTAGACTCCGAAAAAGAGGGGATTTTTACTTGGGGACCAAGACCTACTGTTGCAACAAAAATGGTGAAAGATTACAAAGCAAAAAACGGTAGTTTAGATGCCCAATTTAAACAGGATTTACAAGTTTGGTATAACAAGGACAAAGGTAAATCTGTGCAAGAAGATTTTGTTAATTTGCTAACAAACAGTTTTTCTAGTAAAGTTTAACAACAGTATTTATATAAGATTTATAAAACCGTAAGTTTATTTAAGCTTACGGTTTTTCTTTTGATTATATTTGTAATCTAAAAAAAACGAATGTTTGTAGAGTTCAGTTCCATTCCAGAAGATGCTAAAGTTTGGATTTATCCATCTAGCAGAAAATTTTATCCTAATGAAATTGAAGAAGTTAACAAAAAAGTAAAAGATTTTGTAGCAGAATGGAAATCTGAGGACGAAGATTTTAAAGCGTCCTTTAAAATACTTTACAACAGATTTATTGTTTTGGCTGCAGATGATATTTCTACAAAACTGTTAATTGCAGATATAGATGCAAGTGTCTCTTTTATTTTAGAGTTGCAACAAATCTACAATGTAGAACTTTTGGATAAAATGAATGTTTGTTTCAAGCAAGGTGAGTATGTGCAATACAAAGATTTAAAAGATTTTAAAAAATTATTAAAAAACAAAGCAGTTACAGCAAAAACAATTGTTTTTGATAACCTTATAACCACTAAAAGCGATTTTGATAATTATTGGGAAGTTCCTATTGAAGATAGTTGGTATAGTAGATTTTTAAAATAAAAAATGAACACTTACGATTACATTATTGCAGGTTCTGGTTGTGCTGGTTTAAGCCTATTATATTGTATTTTGAAAGAACCTAAATTACAAAATGCTAGTATTTTGTTAATTGATAAAGACAGCAAAAAAAACAACGATAGAACTTGGTGTTTTTGGGAAAAAGAAGCTGGTGTTTTTGAAGAAATTGTGCACGCAAAATGGAATACTTTAGAGTTTCTATCTACCAATTATGAGGAGAAATTAGATTTGGGCGCATATACATACAAAATGATTCAAGGTATTGATTTTTACAATTTTGTATTCAATTATGCCAAAAAATTTAGCAATGTTACCTTTTTACAGGAAACTGTTGTAGAAATAAAATCTTCTAAAAATAATGCGTCAGTAATTACTGATAAAAATACATATACAGGTAAAACAGTATTCAATTCTACACCTATTTTTAATCCAGATATCACACAACAAAACTCCCTTTTACAGCATTTTAAAGGTTGGGTTATAAAAACTGAACAACCTTTTTTTGATAAAAAAATTGGCAGGTTAATGGATTTTAGATTATCACAAGAAAATGGTGCCACTTTTATGTATGTTTTACCAACTTCTTCTACAGAAGCTTTGGTTGAATATACCTTGTTTAGTCGAAAAGTGCTTCCAAAAGAAAAATATACTTTAGAACTTGAGAAATATATTAAAGAAGAATTAGAGCTAGAAAATTATACAATTACGCATAAAGAGTTTGGTGTTATACCTATGTCTTTGGCTAAGTTTGAAAAGCAACCATTAGAAAATGTAATTAACTTGGGTACTTCGGGTGGTTTTACAAAAGCTAGTAGTGGATACACATTTCAGTTTATACAGAAAAATGTTGCAGCAATTGTACAGCATTTAAAATCGGGCAAAAAACCGTATGTAAAACCAACTTTTAAAGACAAGGTTTATAATTGGTATGATCAAACTTTAATAGATGTTATTTTATCAGAAAAACTTACAGGGAAAGCTATTTTTACTACAATGTTTAAAAAAATACCTGCAGAAAAAATATTAGCTTTTTTAGGCAACCAGAGTACTTTTTTAGAAGAAATTTCTATTATGAAAAGTTTGCCTTTAATACCTTTTCTAAGTTCAGGAATTAAACAACTTTTTTCTAAAAATTAGCAAAAAAAAAGAGAAAAACTTTGTTTTTCTATTCCAATTAAAAATTGATAATCCCCCTATTGATTATCAATTATTTTATCTAATTTATTAATTTCTTCGTTATATTCTTTAATCGCTTTTTTAATATTTCCATCATCATAAGCTTCATTAAACTCCTCGATGGCATCAACATGTATTTTGGCATATTCTTGTATCGTTTGGTCTAATTCAACTTTTAAATCGTCAAATTTTTCTGTAAAATCTTCTAAATTTTCTTTCATTTCTTCTTCAGATACATCAACATCATCTATTAAATTTTTATACTCTTTTTGAATATCTACAACATCCTCAATAACGTCTGCTGTTTTTAACCAATCTGGTATTGTATTAGCTAAGTTTGCTATTCTAAAATTTAAGTTTTGCAAACGTTTTTTTGTTGATTTTTTGGGATTTGTACTTCTAATACTCGCCAACTCTGTGTTTACAATAGTATAATCTATCCAATCATTAAAACCTGCGATACCATTGGCATCTAAATAATAAACTAACGCTTTACCGTCTTTCATTTTATAAGTTCTAGATTTTATAGGATGATTACTATCAACAACTACATTATCTTTTTTAGTTTTTATTTTAGAAACTTCTTCTATTACTTCTTCTTCAATTTCATCGGTTTTTTTCTTTGTATTGTTACAAGAAAAAAACAGCAAACAAGAAAAAGAAATGGTAACTGCATATATTTTTAAAACTTGTATTTTTACTTTTTTCATAATTTTAATTTTTGTCTTAAACAAAATTACAGAAACAGTTACTTTCTCTTTAGCACAAATAAAAGTTGTTTTAACTCTTTTAATGCTCTAAACAAGAGATTAACTAATTGAAATCTTATTCTATTTCTTGTTAGAAACTACCTATATTTGAACTAAATTTGATTCTAAAAATTGAACTATTTACAAGAATTTTCTGCTGATATTTCTAAAATTGAACTTCCAAAAAAGTTTACATTTCCTTTTTACTACAAACCTCATCAACTAGCTAAAATAGCTGCAAAAGAATTACAAGATTATTTAAAATCTCAAACTGATTTTACACATAATTTTGGTGTAGACACTCAAACAAAAAACACCATCGGAAAAATGTTTGGTGTTTTAGTTGTTAAAAATCGACAAGGAAAAATTGGTTATTTAGCTGCTTTTTCTGGAAAATTAAACGACCACAGTTTACCGGAAAAATTTGTACCTCCTGTATTTAATATGCGTGCAGAAAATAGTTTTTATATAAGAGGTGAAGCTAAACTAGATACCATAAATCTAGCATTAGATAAGTTAAATACCAATGAACATTACATCGCCTTAAAAAAAGAGTTAAAAATTTTAACCAAAGAAATTGAAGACGACTTAAATGCACAAAAATTAAAGTTAAAACAAGCTAAACTTTCCAGAAAGAAGAAAAAACAAAAAGCAATAAAAGTTTTAAATGACGATGATTTTAAAAAACTAACTAATCAATTAAAACAAGAAAGTTACAATCAGCAATTTTTCTTAAAAGAATTGCAATTGTACTATAATGATAAAATTGATAAAATAAAGCAACAAATTGCTGTTTTTGAAACTGAAATTACAGCACTTAAAAAAGAAAGAAAAGCAAAATCTAACTATTTACAACAAACCTTATTCAGCAAATATGCTTTTTTAAATGCTAATAAAGAAGAAAAGAGTTTGTTAGATATTTTTAATAATCCAGATGTAAAACCACCTGCAGGTTCTGGTGAATGTGCTGCACCCAAATTGTTGCAATATGCCTTTTTACAGAATTTAACTCCAATTACAATGGCAGAATTTTGGTGGGGAATTTCACCCAACGCTGCTATTAGAAAGCATAAAAACTACTATCCTGCTTGCCAAAGCAGATGCAAGCCCATTTTAACACATATGTTACAAGGCTTAGATTTAGAAGAAAATTTATTGCTTAAAAACATCTCTAAAAACAAAGATTTAAAAATTATTTTTGAAGATGATGTTTTACTGGTAGTAAACAAACCGGCAGAATTTTTATCTGTACCTGGAAAAAACATTACAGACTCTGTATATACCCGAATTAAGCAGCAATACCCAGATGCAACTGGCCCATTGATTGTGCATCGATTAGACATGTCTACCTCTGGTATTTTAGTACTTACAAAAACAAAAGAAGCGAATAAGATTTTACAAAGTCAGTTTATAAATAGAACTGTAAAAAAACGCTATATAGCTTTGTTAGATGGTGTTTTAGGTGAAGAAAAAGGGACAATAAAACTTCCTATACGCGTCGACTTAGATGACAGACCCAAACAATTAGTAGATTTTGTGCATGGTAAAAATGCTGAAACCAAATGGGAAGTTATAAATATTGAAAAAGATAAAACGCGTGTCTATTTTTATCCTGTAACAGGTAGAACGCATCAATTGAGAGTACATGCAGCGCATAAAAATGGATTAAACACACCTATTATTGGCGATGATTTGTATGGTCAAAAAGCAAACAGATTGCATTTACATGCAGAGTTTATCGAATTTTTACATCCGAAGACGAATCAAAAAATTAACTTTTGTGTACC
>NZ_CBFHJT010000070.1:11771-16084 GCF_965656025.1 Polaribacter sp. | reverse complement strand
CTGCTTCAGAAATATCTACACCATCAAAAATATTCGGAATCGGAATATTAAAATGTTTGGCAAAATCATAATCACGTTGGTCTCCACAAGGTACAGCCATAACTGCTCCTGTTCCATAACCTGCTAATACATAATCTCCAATCCAAATTTGAACTTTTTCTCTAGAAAAAGGATGAATTGCATAAGCTCCTGTAAATGCACCAGAAATGGTTTTTACATCTGCCATTCTATCTCTTTCAGAACGTTTTGCAGTGGCTTCTATATAAGCGTTTACTTTATCCTTTTGCTCATCTGTTACAATTTCTGCTACCAATTCGTGTTCTGGAGCTAATGTCATAAAACTTACTCCAAAAATAGTATCAGGTCTTGTGGTAAACACATCTATTTTCGCATCAAAACCATCTACTTTAAAAGAAACCATTGCTCCTTGAGAACGTCCAATCCAATTGGTTTGTGAATCTTTTAATGGTTGTGGCCAATCAATAGTATTTAATCCATCTAACAAACGTTGAGCATACGCAGAAATTCGCATAGACCATTGTGTCATTTTTTTTCTGACAACAGGATGTCCTCCTCGTTCTGAAACTCCGTTTACAATTTCGTCATTTGCCAAGACTGTTCCTAAAGCAGGGCACCAATTTACTTCTGTATCTGATAAAAATGTTAAACGATATTGTAATAAAATTTCTTGTTTTTTGGTTGATGAAAACCCATTCCAATCTTCTGCAGAAAACGAAATGACATCTTCATCACAAACTGCATTAATTTTAGCATTTCCTTCTGCTGCAAACACCTGTTCTAGTTCAGCAATTGGTCTTGCTTGATCTGAATCTTTGCAATAATAAGATTCAAAAAGCTGAATAAAAATCCATTGTGTCCATTTGTAATACTCTGGGTCTGATGTACGTACTTCTCTGCTCCAATCAAAAGAAAAACCAATTTGATCTAATTGTCTTCTATAGGTTTTTATATTTTCTTCGGTGGTTTTTGCAGGGTGCTGACCAGTTTGAATGGCATATTGTTCTGCAGGCAAACCAAAAGAATCATAGCCTTGAGGGTGCAATACATTAAACCCTTTATGACGTTTGTAACGTGCATAAATATCGGATGCAATATACCCTAAAGGATGCCCAACATGCAAACCTGCACCTGAAGGATAAGGAAACATATCTAACACATAATATTTAGGTTTTTCACTTTTATTTAAAGCTTTAAACGTTTGGTTTTTAGCCCAAAATTCTTGCCACTTTTTTTCTATTTCTTGATGGTTGTATTGCATCTTTTAACTCTTAATTTAAGGGGCAAATTTACGTTTAATCTTTGTAAGCAAAAAACAGATTTCTTTTAAATTATAACAGGCTTTCAAAATGAATTGAAAGCCCGTTACAGTTTTATGTTTAAGTGTTTTTACAAACACTCTTTGTAATTAGAATTTTTTCTATATAAAGTCTTGTTAAGCACTCCGTCTTTATAGAAATCTACGATGTTATTGTTGCATGATAACTTTAATTCATAGTTTACTATATTATCAAAATGATAATCTACTATTAACAAATTTCCAGAAATAGAATAATCTTGTGTGCCTGGTATTGGCGTATCAGAAAACTCATTATCTGTGCCATAATAAGTAAATTGCTCACCATTCTTAAACGTATGCATTACTCTATCTTCATAACCTTTTAAGAGCCACGCGTTACTTTCTAAAATAGTTACTTTTTCTTGTAAAGATAATTCTAATGAGAAATCTTCGTTTGCACTGCCACAACTTGTTAAGGTGATAGCACTAATAATTGCCAAATAAATAAAAAATTTGTTCCCCTTTTTTGTCATAATTGTTGATTTTTAAGTTGAATTTGATTTGACACAAACTAACTACTAATATATAGATTACACCTAAAAAACCTTAATAAAAGGGAAATTATTACTATTAAAAGGGAAAAAAAGACATTAAAAAAAGCCGCAAATAATGCGACTTTTTAAATTTTTCTTAGAAAGTAACTTCTTAGTTTTCTTCTAATTCTGCTGCTTTTTTCACAGGTACAGAAACGATTGTTTTACCCCAACCCATATGTAAAGTCATGTTCTTATCAAAAATCATAGAAAAAGCTTCTATATTTTCTTCAGATTCAGAAACTTTACCAGATACTCTTAAAACATCTTGGTCTTCTTTGTAGGTGTAACTTCCCCAAACGTTTCTTGCGTTGTTTATAATTACGGTCCAATCTCCTTCTGCAGACGGAATTGTAAATAAAGAATATGTACCAGCACTTAATTCTTTCCCTCCAAAAATTACATCTTCATAAAAAGTAATTTCTGCAGCTTCATTAGCTCCAGTTCTCCAAACTTTATCCACGGGTGCTAACATTGCCAAATCTCTCCCTTTTAATTGTGGTCTACCGTAAATTACTTTTACTACTTTATCAGATATTTTCCATGTATCAGGAAAAGTAGCAGCATCCATTGGGCTTACGTCTAACCTTTTAAAAGATTGTGCAACAACACCTGTACTACAGATTGTGGTTGCAATTATTGCAACAAATAATATTAGTTTTTTCATTTTTAAATATATGTTTTAAGTAATTATTTTTTTAGTGTATCAAAAATATAAATCATTACAGAGAGTTGTTACTAATTTTGTGTTAACTTTTAATGACACCCACAATCTGTACTACAAGCTCTTTTTTTCTTTGAAGGAAATATAAATTTTTTTACCAGAAAAAATAAAGCTACAAAAACCAATAAATATACAAGTATCTGTTGCATTAGCTTAAAATTTGATAGGTTATTAAAGAGGAAACATATGCCAATAAAGCCATACCAAACACCTGTATTAATGGCCATTTCCAGCTTTTAGTTTCACGTTTTACAATGGCTAAAGTTGCCATACATTGCATTGCAAAAGCATAAAAAACCAATAGCGACATACCTACAGGAAAGTTAAATCGTTTTTTTCCGGTTTCTGGGTTTATTTCTGAACGCATTTTTTCTTTTATGGTAGAAGTATCTTCATCATCTGACTCTACACTGTAAATGGTTGCTAAGGTTCCTACAAAAACCTCTCTTGCTGCAAAAGAGGTAATTAATGCAATTCCTATTTTCCAATCGTAACCCAACGGTTTTATAGCAGGTTCTATACTTTTACCCATAATACCAATATATGAATTCTCTAACTTAGCTGAAGCTATTTTTTGTTGTAAAGCAGCAGCATCTAAATTTGTGTTTTCTACTTTTTCAATAGTATTTTTTTCTGCATTTTTAAATGATTCTGGCCCATTAGAAGCTAAAAACCATAAAATAATAGACAGTGCTAAAATTATTTTACCAGCTTCAAAAACAAAGGCTTTTGTTTTTTCTACCACTTCTAAAAATACATTTTTAAAAGAAGGGATTTTATAATTGGGCATTTCTACCACAAAGAAAGAACTACTTTTAATTTTTAATGTTTTCTGTAAAATATAAGCGGCTATAATGGCTGATAAAAAACCTAAAGCATACAACATTAAAAGTGTAAATGCTTGTAAGTTGTAAAACCCTAATATTTTTTTGTTGGGTATAATTAAGGATATTAAAATGGCATAGACAGGTAATCTTGCAGAACAAGTTGTAAACGGAACTACTAAAATGGTAATCAACCTTTCTTTCCAACTAGCAATGGTTCTGGTAGCCATAATTGCGGGTATTGCACATGCTGTACCAGATATTAATGGAATGATACTTTTACCATTCATACCAAAACGTCGCATAATTTTATCCATTAAAAAAACCACACGACTCATATAACCCGTTTCTTCTAAAATGGCTATAAACATGAATAAGATTGCAATTTGAGGAATGAAAATAAGGACACCACCAATACCTGGTATGATACCTTCTGCAATTAAATCTGTAAAAACACCTGCTGGTAAATTACTTTTTGCAAAATCAGATAGATTGGCAAAGGCACCATCTATAAAATCCATAGGTAAAGAAGACCAATCGAAAATAGATTGAAAAATCAATAATAAAACTAATAGAAAAATAAAGTAGCCAAATATTTTATGGGTAAAAACTTTATCTAACCTGCTTCTTACATCTGTAGCTGCATTTTTATCTACAATATAGGTTTTCTTTAAAATTTTATTAATTTCTTGATATCTATATATCGTCTCTTTGTGTTGATATTTTCTTAATTTAGAAACATCTTTATTAAAAGAAAGAAGTTGTTCTTTTTGGCTTTTTGTAATGCCTTCTGGAAAGTTTTTCTGAGTAACCATTAACCATAATTCATACAAAGAAAAATTTGGGTTTATGGCTTTTAACTTTTCAAAATAAGC
>NZ_CBFHJT010000070.1:0-11673 GCF_965656025.1 Polaribacter sp. | reverse complement strand
TATGCATTTGATCTACCATATTAATAGCCAAAACAGTAGGAATTTCTAAATCTTTAATCTGAGAAAAAAGTAACAGATTTCTTTTTAAATTCTCTATATCTGCAACCACTAAAATTACATCTGGAGATTCTTTAATATCTTTTTTAAGTAAGGTTTTTAAAACAATACTTTCGTCTAAAGAAGTTGGATTGATGCTATAAGTACCAGGTAAATCTGTAATAATGGCATTTTGTTTAGCAGATAATTTACATTTGCCCTGTTTTTTATCTACAGTAACACCTGGATAATTACCCACCTTTTGGTTTAAACCAGTAAGTTGATTAAACAAAGAGGTTTTACCTGTATTAGGGTTACCAATTAAAGCAACTTTTATATCGTTTTTAGACATTTATAGATTTGCTTTTAAGATTTGTATTTGCACTGCAGTTTCTTTTCTAATGGCTAAATGACTGCCATTTACACAAATATATAAGAGGTCTTTTAAGGGAGCTACCTGTACCAATTGCACTTCTGCACCTGGTAAACAGCCCATTTCTAGTAGTTTTAAGGGTATTAAATCTAAAGTTTCTTCAGAAATATATCCCATTTCTCCAATACGTAAAGATGCAATTGTGCTCAATATTTTTTATTTGGGGTGACAAAGATAACCATTTAGAATGATTCTAAACAAGTTATTTAGAAGCATATTCTTCTTTTAACAAAACGATGTCTTCTTTTAACTTTTCCATATCTTCTTTTTCTGTGCCATCATAATAACCGCGAATGCGTCTGTCTTTGTCTACCAATACAAATTGTTCTGTATGTATAAAGTCGTTTTCGCCTCCATCACCTTCGTCTAAAACTGCAAAATAACTTTTTCTTGCCAACTCATAAATATGAGTTTTAGGTCCTGTAGTAACATTCCATTTACCTTCGATAACGCCTTTTCTATTGGCATATTCTTTTAAAACTGAAACACTATCTATAACTGGAGTTACAGAGTGTGATAGAAACATAATATCATCGTCATTTTTATAATAATCTTGTAACTGACTCATATTATAAGCCATGGCAATACAAATGGTTTGGCACCTTGTAAAAAAGAAATCTGCTACATAAATTTTATCCTTGTAATTATTATTAGTGATAATGTTTCCATTTTGGTTGATTAATTTAAAATCTGCAATGGTGTGGTCTTTGGTAATGTGTTTCATAGAAAAATCTACCAAACGCGGATTTACATCTGCAGGACTGTACACTTTCAGTTTTTTATCAACCTTTAATAAATGATAAAAAACAGGAATAGCAACTGCCGAAAATACTGCTAAAAAAATAAGTGTAGGAATCGATTTTTTAAAGAATTTAATCTCCATAATAAGCGTTTGTATTGCAAAAATACAACATAAAAAAACGTGAAAGAAGCTGGTAAATCGATAATGTATGTAAAATCTTTGTTAAAATAAAAAAGCAAACTTTAATAGTTCTTTTAGAACTCTCTTTAAAACCGTACATTTGTGCGTTTTTTAATTATGATTTAACGCTGAATGGAAATATTAATAAAAGCATCTCAATTTATACTAAGTTTATCTTTATTAATTGTTTTGCATGAAATGGGGCACTTTATCCCTGCAAAATTGTTTAAAACCAAAGTAGAAAAATTCTACTTATTCTTTGATTACAAATTCTCTCTTTTTAAGAAAAAAATTGGCGAAACCGTGTATGGTATTGGCTGGATTCCTTTAGGTGGATATGTAAAAATATCTGGAATGATTGATGAAAGTATGGATACCGAACAAATGAAACAACCTGCACAACCTTGGGAGTTTCGTTCTAAACCTGCGTGGCAACGTCTAATTATAATGCTGGGTGGTGTTTTTGTAAATTTTGTATTAGGTATTTTTATCTATATTATGCTAATGTGGGCTTATGGAGAAAAATATTTACCAAACGAAAATGTAGTTGATGGTGTTTGGGTAGAAAATGAGTTGGCAGAAAATTTAGGCTTGCAAACTGGTGATAAAGTTTTAACTGTTGATGGCGAAAAAATTAAGAAATTTAGAGGTTTATCTTTAGAATTTATTAACGGAGAGAACTATCAGATAGAAAGAAACGGACAAATTTTAGAAAAAGAAATTCCAGAAGATTTTATTTCTCAGTTAATGGATAGAGGTAAAGATGCTGGTCCATTTTTATATCCAAGATATCCTTTTGTGGTTGCTGGTATTACAGATGAATCGCCCAACCTTAAAGCAGATTTAAAAACAAAAGATATTATTATTTCTATAAATGGTACTTCTATTAAGTATTTTGATGAAGCACAAACTGAACTAGAAAAATATAAAAACCAAGAGATCACAGTAACCGTAAAAAGAGGTACCACTACTAAAGAGGTTTCTTTAAAAGTTACAGAAGATGGTAAACTTGGTGTTGGCTTAGGGCAACTTTCTTTTAAAGATTTAGAAAAATTAGGTTATTATAAATTAGCAGATGTAGAGTATTCTTTTTCTGAAGCCATACCTGCTGGTTTAAAAAAATCTTGGAAAACATTAACCGATTACGTTAAGCAATTGAAAAAGATTTTTAACCCAAGTACTGGTGCTTATAAAGGTTTGGGTGGTTTTATTTCTATTGGAAGTATTTTTCCTGCAGAATGGAGTGCACAATCTTTTTGGACAATTACTGCATTTTTATCTATCATGTTAGGTTTTATGAATCTTTTACCAATACCTGCTTTAGATGGTGGGCACGTCGTTTTTACCCTTTGGGAAATGATTACTGGTAAAAAACCTGGTGATAAATTTTTAGAATACGCACAAGTAGTTGGTTTTGTTTTACTGATAATTCTACTATTATTCGCAAATGGTAATGATATTTTTAGACTGTTTAAATAGCATATTAATACACATCATTAAAAAAAAGCCTCACAAAAATATTATTGTGAGGCTTTTTTACATTTTTATTGATCGATTAATCATGGAAATCCAAAAATATTCTGTGTTACATTTGTCGCAAGCATAACCTCTAGTTCCTGGTATTAATCTAGCAATCCCTTTTCTTTTCATTCTGTGCCTAGACACAGATTTACATCTTGGACAGGCTTTCATAATATACTAAGTTTTTTTGTTAGATGCCTGCAATATAGTAAATTAACATCTACCATAGATACGTGTAACTACGTATTTTTAATATTATTAAATTGATGGGTTTTTACAATGGCTTGTTCGTTTTTCCAATCTATCCAAATTTGACCTTTTATTCTGCGCATAACATTGTCAATAGTTCGCATAATAAAAATGTTGTAAATGGCTTTTCCTAAATTTTTAGGTTTGCGTGCAATGGCTCTTAAACTCATAGAAAAACCTGGTGTAATGTATTTCATATAATGCCAATAACCTTCTGGCATATACAATACTTGCCCATGCTCTAAGTTGGTAATGTATCCTTTTGCTTTTTTTAAAGCGGGCCATTTTTTAAAATCTGGATTCGAAAAATCGATATCTTCTCTTGTAATTAAAGAATGTGGAATTTTATATAAATACTTATTTTGCTTTTGGTCAAATAGAATTACTTCTTTTTTACCTTCAAAATGAAAATGAAAAATATTTGCCAAATCTATATCATAATGCATAAAAGTGTACGAATCTGTACCACCAAAAAACAGCATTGGCAAACCTTTCATCAGTTTTAAACCAAAATCTGGGTAACTAAAATCTTTTTGTAAAATGGGTACTTCTTTTAAAATATTCCAAAGAAATATTCTGAATTTCGTAGGTTCTTTTTTTAACAAATCTACATACTCGCTCATTTTCATAGTAGCATGTGGCTCATTAAAACCATCTTTGTAGTCTACAGGTCTATCATCATACAAAGGTACAGTTTTGTCTCCTGCAACCTCTTTCATGTATGCTAAATTCCATTTTTTATACGCAGGCCAATCTTCTATAAAATTTTCTATTACCAATGGCTTTTGTGGCTTGAAATAGTTTTTTATAAAATCTTCTTTGGTGATTGTTTTTACTCTATCTATTTGCGATAAATTTAAAGACATGGCATTTTTTTTAAGGGGCAAAGTTAAGAAATTGTAACGAAATCATTTTTATAAACAGAAAAACCATCACTCAGAAAATGAATGATGGTTTATACATTATTTTATTAAAATTTATTCTTTGTCAGAAGATTTGGTTTCATTCACCACTTCTGCATCTTCTGTGGGTATGTTTTTTCCTTTTAAATAATCTGGCAATTGCATACCTGCCATATTAAACATTTCTTGCAAAGGTGGTACAGATTTGTACATCCCAGAAATAAAGTTAGAAGTAGAGGATTTACCATCTTTACCACCACCATTTTCCCAAACAGTTACTTTATCTATTTTTATGTTTTTAATAGCTTCTGCTTGTGTTTTAACCAATTCTGGTAGTTTGTCTGCAATTAATAACAATGCTGCGTTCTGAGAATCATTACCTGCTGCTTTTACAATTTCATCTAAACCAGCAGCTTGTTTGGTAAGTACTTCATACAAACCTTTTGCTTCTGCTTGTGCTTTTAAATAAATAGCATCTGCCTCTCCTTTTGCAATTCTTCTAATGTTTTCTGCTCTTGCTTCTGCATCTATTTCTACTTTACGTTTGTCTATTTCTGCAGGTACAATAACATCTGCTAATTGAGACGAACGTTCTCTTTCTGCTCTCGCCAATTCTGCTTCTTGTTCTGCTGCATACGATTCCTTTAAAGCGTTTGCACTTTGTACTTTTTCTGATGCAATTGCTGTACGTTCTGCTTCTGCCTCTCTTTGTCTTCTTAAAGAGTCTGAATTTGCAACTGCAATTTTTGCGGTATTTTCTCCTTCTACAGCTTGTGCATTTGCTGCTGCAACTTGTGTTCTTTCGTCTTGTACTGCATTTGCTTCTCCAATAGAACCATCTCTATTTTTTTCTGCAACCGATTTTCTCGCGGCGTTAATTGCATGTGCTGCTGCTTCTTTACCTAATGCTTCTATATAGCCAGATTCGTCTACAATATCTGTAATATTTACGTTGATTAATTTTAAACCAACTTTTTTTAATTCGGTTTCTACAGATTGAGAAATATTGGTTAAAAACTTATCTCTATCATTGTTAATTTCTTCTATATCCATAGAAGCTACCACCAAACGTAACTGACCAAAAATAATTTCTTTTGCCAATTCTTGAATGTCTGGTAAGCCCAAACCGAGTAATCTTTCTGCAGCATTTTGCATTACACCAGGTTCTGTAGATACACCAATGGTAAATCTACTTGGTACGTTTACACGAATATTTTGCTTAGAGAGGGCATTTACCAAATTTACTTCTATAGACATTGGTGTTAAATCTAAGTATTCGTAATCTTGAATAACAGGAAAAATAAACGCGGCTCCACCATGTATACATTTGGCAGATTCGCCTCCACCAACTTTTCCGTACACTACTAAAATTCTGTCTGAAGGACATCTTTTATAGCGTTTTATCATTGCAATAAGTAAAATAAATACGAATAGTATTGCAATTCCTATTCCTATTAAGCCTGCAAATGGGCTTGTTTGTAAAATAATTAAGTTTAGCATAGTAATTTTGGGTTTTTAGGTTCTATGGTTAATGGTTCTATGGTGATATTATCTGGTGCTACAATTAAAACTCCGTTTGCTGTAACATGTACTACTTTTATAATTTCGCCTTGTTTTAAATCTGAGTGATGGTCTGTTAAAGCTTCTAACTCTCTTAAAGCGCCTTGTATTTTAACTTGAATTTTGCCTGTTTTAGATCGGTTTGCGCCTATGGTTAGATACACTTCGCCAATTGCGTTTAAAGCATTGTGCATTTTTAAGGTGCCACTAGATGTTAATTTGCTGATATAATAAAACAGTGCTGCCATTACAAACATCATTAACAAACCACAAGCAATAGAAATAATAATTGTAGTGGCTTTAGTATTTCCTGCATCTATACTTGCAATACCACTCCAACCAAAAATGGTAAAAAAGGCAACCAGGTTTTTAAAGGTAAAAAATTGAAATCCAGCACCAGAATCTGCATCTATTTCGGCGTCTACATCATCAAAATCATCTGCTTCTGCACCCATTAATGTGGTTACAAGCACAAATAAAAAAAAGAGTGTAGAAATTCCTGTAAGAATCCAATATGTTTTTTGAAAAGAGGGCAACTCTTGAAACCATTCTATCATAACAAATTATTTTTAAAGTGACTAAATATAGAAATTTTTTACTGAATAAAACACGTTCTTTTATCAATAAAAATCGAACTCTAGTTTTTTAAAATACTACTTAAAAAGTACTTACAAGTAGTTCTTTTTGTAACTTCAAAAAAAGAAAAATTAGTATAGAAGTTATAAAAACTGTAAGAGTTATACTTATTAGTAGCAAAAAAATAGCTTTTGTTACAAAAAATATATTTTAGCAAAAAAAGAGGCAGTTTGAAAAGTCTTTAATGATGTCATTTTGAGCGTAGTCGAAAAATCTAAATAACTGATGATTAATAGTAAAAGATTTCTCCACAAAGTCGAAATGACAGCTACATTTTCTTTTCAGAAAGCCTTGTAAAAAAAATAAGTTAATTGAATTTTTTTTAAAAATTATAACGCAAACCAAATAAAACATTACTTGGTGGCATTGGCACAAAGCCAGATTCTATGTAATCTGCATCGAAAATATTGTTTGCTGTAATTGTAAAATTGAATTTATGAAAATCTACAATAATAGAAGCATCCCAAACATTATAGCTTGTACCCACTGTTCTTTCTGCATGTTTGTAAATGATATTTTGACGAACATTTTTAAACAATCTCGATGAAAAACGTGTTATAAATTGATGTTTCAGCGTATTTAAAGAATAACGAGATAAGTCTTTTTTTTGATCTAAAATATCATCATTTAAATAGGTGTAACCAAAATTTAAAGTTTGATTATAGCCTACTAATTTAAAGTTATAATTTCCTTCAATTTCAAAACCTTTTGTGTTTACTGCTGCAATGTTTTCTGCTGTAAAAACGCTAACACCTGTATTGGGTCTAATGTAATCTATTAAATTATCTGAATCTCTATTAAAAAAAGCAACGGAACCAGAAAATCGATTGGCGTTATATTTCAAACCTATTTCTTGTGCAAAAGCACTTTCTGGTTCTAAATTTGGATTCCCAGAAGTTGCAGGATCACTATAATACAAATCTGTATATGTTGGTACTCTAAAGGTATAGCCCACATTACCATAAGCTTTAAAATTATCAGATAATTTTACACCTAAATCTAAGCCAGGAAAAGCATTTACATCAAAATCTGAAAAATAACTTACAGCAACACCTGGTGTTACATCAACAAAATCACCTAATTTAAAACGATGTTCTAAAAAGAAATTTGCCATGGTTCTATTTCTATCTCCTAAATTATTACTGCTAATAGAAAATCTAGAAATATCGATTCCGAAACCAGTTACACCCAAATTAGATGTATAAGAAACATTGGTTTCTGCACCAATTTTATTAGTAATATGTAAGTTTCTGAAAAAAATAGGGTCGTTTCTTTTTAGCAAGAAAATATCTTGACCTCTTCTCCAATAAACTCTTGGTGTAATTTTAAATTTATCGGTTCTAAAAGTGGTAGAAACTCCTAATAAACTATTTTGTGTTTCTTCATATTCATTCCAAGCAGGGTTTGTGGTATAAAAATTTTCTGCTCCGAATTTTTTATCGAAAAAAGTACCAATCACTTCAATGGGTTGTTTTTTCTTGTTTAAAACAGCTTTTATAAAATAATTATTGTTGTTGTAATCTGAGTTATTACGGTACCCGTCTGAAGTTAAAGCACCATAATGTACTATAAAAGAGGAGTTTTTAAACTCTTTTCCTGCAGTTACAGAATAATTTAACTGCCCAAAAGAACCTGCCTCTACATTTACTGAGGCTATACTTTGTAATTTCTTTTTGGTAACAATATTTATAGCACCTGTAAATGCATTTTGCCCAAAAACTCTTGCTGCTGGTCCTTTTATAATTTCAATTCGCTCAATTACTTCTATAGGTAAAGCTGCGTTTAATGTGTGATGACCTGTTTGTGCATCGTCCATTTTTATGCCATCAATTAAAAGCAATGTTTGATCAAAACCACCGCCTCTAATATATAAATCTGCTTGACTACCTGCTGTACCTCTTCTTCTAATATCTACACCTGCAACTTGTTGTAACAAATCTGCAACGTTAGTAGCTGCACTATTTTTTATAGCTGCTTTTGTAACAATATTAATGGTTCTAGAGTTTTCTTTAAAAGGCAAATCTATTCTAGTAGAAGTAATTACAATCTCTTTTAAAGTATCTGATTTAATCCTGTTTTCTTGTGCATTTAATTGAAATGCGAAAAATAAAGAAACAATTATAAGGCCAAATTTAATTTTCATAAATGATGTTTTCATTAGACTGCAAAAGTCGTAACTTTCCGGACGATAAAAATAGTCCAGTTTAAAAATGAATAATAGTCCGGTTTTTGAATTATTTGAACAATTATTAAAATTTGATGCAACTGCAACACAACCTATTTATGTTCAAGTTGCACAACAAATAATAAATATAATTCAACGAGGTTTTTTAAAAAAAGGCACCAAATTACCAGGAACTCGTGCTTTGTGTAAAGTTTTAAAGGTACACAGAAACACAGCTGTAGCTATTTACGATGAATTGGCTTCACAAGGTTGGGTAGAAATCATCCCCAATAAAGGAACTTTTGTAATTGAAACTGCTATTAAAAAAAAGCCCTTAAAATCAATTTTATCTCAAAAAAATAACCCCTATGCTTATGCAAAAAACACAGGTTTTCCTTTTCAAAAATCCTTTCACTTAGCCTCAACCATACAAACCACCAATGCAAAATACAGTATAAATGATGGCAAACCAGATTTACGTTTGCATCCTGTAAACGAGTTTACAAGATGGTACAGTGCTGCCATGAAACGTAAAACGTTAATCAAAAAATGGAATAGACCCAATGAAAATACCTATTCTTTGTTTCAAACGCAGTTGTGCAATTATTTAAATGCTACAAGAGGGTTTTACATCAATCCAAAAAATATTTTAAGTACCAGAAGTACAGAAATGAGTTTGTACATTGTTTCTCAACTTTTAATAAAACCAAAAGAGCTTGTGTTAGTGGGCGATTTAAGTAACTACGCTGCTAATATGATTTTTCAACAAGTAGATGCTTCTATTAAAACTGTACCTGTAGATAAAGATGGTTTGGATGTGAATTTCATCAAAAAAAACTTTGCAAAAGGACAGATTAGATGCGTATATGTTTGTGCCCAAAGAGATTACCCAAAAACAGTAACTTTAAGTGCAAAACGTAGATTAGCTTTGGTAAAACTGGCAAAAGAATATGGGTTTGCTATTATAGAAGATGATTTTGACTACGATTTTCAGTTTGATGGTGCTGCTATGTTACCAATGGCAAGTGCAGATACTGATGGAATGATTATTTATTTGGGGAAATTAGGGCAATCTTTATTTCCAAGTTTTCAAACAGGGTTTGTAATTGCACCAGAAAACATAATTGCAGAAGCAGAAAATTATTTGTACTTATTAGATGAACAAGGAGATTTGATTCAAGAACAAATGTTATCTGAATTGATTTATGAAGGGGAAATTTACAGATTGATGAAAAAAAATATTGTGACCTACAAACAAAGAAGAAATGCTTTATGTCAGCTTTTGCAACAAAATTTTTCTGAAATTGCAACTTGGACAGTTCCTGCAGGAGGATTAGCTCTTTGGTTAGAATTTAATCTAAAAATATCTTTGGTAAAATTAGCAGAAGAAGCCGAAAAAATTGATTTATTTATCCCAAAAACAATATTATATCAAGATAAAAATAATTGCGCCATTCGTTTTGGTTTTGGGCAATTGAATTTGGATGAATTGTCTATTGTAATTAAAAAGTTAAAACTTGCTTATCAAAAAATAGTCTCTGAAAATAAAAAAAAGAGTATTTTGCTTAAGAAAAAAGATGAATGATAACTACCAAATTTTAGCTGTTTTTGAATATTCTACAGAAGCGCATGTTACCAGATCTAAATTAGATGCTGAAGGTATTACAACGTTACTAATGGACGAAAAAACAATTGATACGGATCCGTTAGTAAGCAATGCCATTGGTGGTGTAAAATTACTAATACATAAAAATGATTTTGAAAAAGCTGCAAAAATTTATAACGAAATTAGAGCTTATCAAAAAGACAAAAATGGAAACCAAATGGTTTGTGTTAAGTGCAACTCTCATAGAATTTTAGTAGCACCTGCACAGAGAAAAAACGTGTTTTATATGTTGTTTCCTTTTTTTGAAAAAACAAGACATATTTGTAACGATTGCAAAACAATATTTTAAAAAAGTATGTATTTGAAGCAGCATTTATCATCATTTTTATTTGTAAATAAAAGATAAAAATTAAAAGAAAAGTTTTAATTTGCACACTCATGGAAAGCTCAAAAAATTTAGTCTTTTTTACACCTAAACCTTCTAGTATAGAAGGTGCTTTTTTAATAGATTCTGGTATCTCTGCTGGTTTTCCAATACCTGCAGAAGATTTTGAACAAGACAGAGTGTCTTTAGATGAAGAACTTGTAAAAAATAAAAACACCACATTTTTTGCAAAAGTAAAAGGGCAATCTATGATAAATGCTGGTTTAGATGACAACGATTTGTTAGTCATAGACCGAAGTTTACAACCAGAAAACAACAAAATTGCTGTTTGTTATTTAGATGGCGAATTTACCGTAAAAAGATTGCGTGTAGAAAAAAATGAAGTTTGGTTACAACCAGAAAATCCTGATTATCCTATTATAAACATTACAGAAGAAAACGATTTTGTAATTTGGGGTATTGTAACCAACGTAATTAAGAAAGTATAAATCAACCAAAAACAAAAACTATGGAAAACACTTTTGAAAACAAAACATTATTGATAGAATCTACAGATGCAGTGCGTGTAGCTTTCTATAAAAAAACATACGCGCACGTTGCAGGTGGTGTTTTATTATTTGTATTATTTGAATATTTACTATTACAAAGCGATGCTATTGTAAACTTTATGCTTTCTATGTTAGAAGGTTGGCGTTGGCTTGTAATGCTAGGTGGTTTTATGCTAGCAACTAATTATGCAGAAAGTACTATTATGAAAACTTCCGACAAAAACGTTCAATATATGGCATTTGCTTTATATGTTTTTGCACAATCTATTATATTTGTACCACTTTTATATCTTGCCATTTATTATACAGAAAGTGCAGATTTAGTGCAACAAGCAGCCATTGTTACTTTGGCTTTGTTTGTGGGTATTTCTGCCATTGTATTTATCACAAAAAAAGATTTTTCTTTTATAAAAGCAGGTTTAACAATAGGCTTTTTTATTGCAATGGGTTTAATTGTTGCAGGCGCTTTATTTGGTTTTAATTTAGGTTTATGGTTTTCTGTAGGGATGTGTATATTAGCAGGTGGCTCTATTTTATACCAAACATCTAACTTGGTTAACAAATATGGAACAGAAGATTATATACCAGCTTCATTGGGTTTATTTGCCTCTTTAATGCTACTTTTTTGGTATGTATTGTCAATTTTTATGTCTAGAGACTAATACATTATTGTAAGAATATAAATTACTCAGACCTCACAGATTTTAGAAC
>NZ_CBFHJT010000069.1:5884-16849 GCF_965656025.1 Polaribacter sp. | reverse complement strand
TTTAAATTTTTAGGTGAATTTTGTGCCAATAATTTACACAAATCTACCTGTGGTTTTTGTATAAATTCGCCATAAACCATTACATGCGCATATTTATCCAACTGATTTTTAATGGCTTCAGTTACTTTTGGATGATTATGACCCAAGCTATTTGCAGAAACACCAGCAACAAAATCTAAGTATTTTTTACCTGAGGTATTATATATATAACTACCTTTTGCACTAGAAATCTCTAAAGCAAGTGGGTGAGGACTGGTTTGTGCTTGGTATGTAAAGAAATCTTTTTTCATCTAATTTTTAGTGGGTAAAGTTTCTTTTGATTTTTTTCTTTCTTTTTTAGTTGGTTTCGTTAAAATAGGTTTTATCAAATCTTTATCAGATTTTATGGGTTCTTTTTTTTGTTTATCTTTTTTAAAGATGTCTTCTTTAGACTTTGGTTGTTCTGATGCTCGCCAAATAAACCCTTTTAATCTGTTTACTTTTTCTGGTAATTTAGAAGGCGGATATGTTGTACCTTCAGATTTTTTCAAATATTTAATTTGCTCAATTTCACCTTCATTCAACGTAAATTCTATATTACTAGAAATTTCTTTAGTAATAGTTTCTAAAACACCTTGCTCGTTTCTATTAAAATAAACAGACTCAGCATTACCTTTTACCAAAAGTAGTTTTAATTTATTTTCTGAAAATTTACCGAACATATTTCTTCCTTTAATTTGATTAAAGTTATCATTCGATAAAGAGTCTTTAGATACTATAAATGAATTGTTTAAAACTTTTAAAGAATCTAATTTTTCTGTTTCTACATTCGATAATAAGTGTATGGTATCTCCTGTAATTTGATTGCCATCAGACCATAAAACAGGATTTCTAAACATTCTTGTGAGACCTTTTTCTTGATCTGTGTGTATAGAATCACATTTGCCTTGTAAATCAGATTTAAAAATTTTAACATTATGGTAGGTTCTAACAATACGTTTTTCTGGAATACCTGTTACTAATAACGTATCTCCGTGTATAAAGGTAGAGTCTTTGTCTATTATTGATATGGCAACCGCTCTTTTGATAATAAAAAGCGAGTCTTTTTCCTCAAATATTTCTGCATAATTACCTTTAGTTACAAAGTTTTTAACTGTATCTATTACTTGTATATTGTTCGTTGCAGATGCAAATCCTTTATTTTTATCATAATACAAGCTATCTCCTTCTACAGTTCTCTCTTTTAAATAAAGTTTTGCGTTTTTTACAAAATAGGAAATGTCTGTTTTTGTATTGTAGAAACCTCTTTCACAATAAATTTTATTTTCGTTTTTTGTATTGGTAATGGTAGATGGACCATACAAATAAGCCAAACCTGAATTTGTGTAATAATCTAAATGATTTGAAGCTAAATTGTGCTCTGGGTTTACAACAGTAACTCTTGTTGTGGCGGTAAACTTTTTGTTTTCTAAATAATAGTTTCCGTTTTTACTTTTTAAAGTATTTGTTCGGTCTTTTATGGTGGCAAAAGTTCTGTAATATAATTTTTGATTCAATCGATCAAACTGCAATGTGTCTGTAGTTAAAGTCATTTCTGGATCTTTTAAAACCACATTGCCCCAAGAAAGCGCTTGTTCTGTATTGGCATCATAATCTACATAATCACTAGTTTGTGTTATGGTATCTCCTTGTTTGATAAGTACGTTATTTATGGCCTTAAAAAAATTTAGTTTTTTGTAGTAATAGGCTTTGCTACAGGTTAATACAGCGCCTTTATGCGTCATTTTTACATTTCCTAAAAGTACAGTGGCACCTGGGTATTTTTCTTCGTCTACAAATTGTTGTGCAGCACCAACCACCATTTTTTTAGTTTGCGAGAAAACAAAGGCAGTTTGTGTAAAAAATATGAATAAAAGTATTCTTTTCAAAATAAACGATTTTACGCAAAAATAACGAAAAGAAAATGGCAAACTATTAAAGAAAAGTAAAATTCTAACTATATTCTTTTTTCTTTTTAAATACTTTGTTTTGAAGTTTTTTTGCTTTGGGAAAAAGTATATTATTTTCTATATGAATATGATCTTGAAGTCGGTCGTCAAAACTTTTTAATTTTACATATAAAAGTTTAAAAGAGTCGCATACGTTTTTTGGTAATGTATAGTATTTTGTAAGTTTTGCAATTTTTTGAAATGTTTTACGAATTTTAAAATGTTCGTCTTCAAAACTGTCTATGATTTTTATTTTTTTTGAAAAATGATACTTTAATGTAGAAACGCCATTTTCTAGTTTTAATAACTCATTTAAATACGGAAACAAAATGGTTTCCTCATTTTTCATGTGTTCTAAAATTTCTTCTGAAATACCTTGTATTAAGGTGTTTACCTGTATTAATTCGGGATATGCATAACCATATAAATCTGCTACTTTATTTCCATACTCTTTTAGTAATAGAATGTTTTCTTCTTTATAATCATGATGAATATCTGAAAGAAACTCTATAAGAAAGTCTAATTTCCAAGAATTGTAATTTTGTAAATAATATACTTCTTTATTTACAGCTGATAATTTATGTACTATTTTTTTTGTGTCTATTTTATAAAGCTCACAAACACTTAAAAAGTTTTTATTACCATCAATAGAGTAGTCTATATGATATTCTTTAAATACTTTAGACGTGTTGATGTTATCTAAAACAATGTCTGCAATAAGCTTATTCTCAAAACGTTCCATGTACTTATAAATTTATTACAAATTTCAATTAAATAATTGGTTGTAAATATGACTTTTATCAGTACCTCAAATAAATTTCAAAAAAAGTAAAAAATGTAGTTGATATATGCAAAAAACCCTTATTTCTGTTTATAAATAAGGGTTTTTGTTATAAAATGTTTAATGATACTATCTTAATATGGTTTGTTTTCTGTCTGGACCTACAGAAACTATTTTTATTGGCACACCTGTTTCTTTTTCTATAAAAGCAACGTAGTCCAACAAATTTTTAGGTAATTGTTCAGCAGAAGTCATTTTTGTTAAATCTTCTGTCCAGCCTTTAAACTCAGAATAATTTACAGAAACGTTTTCTGGTTCTATGTTATAAGGTAAATGAGAAATTTCTTCACCTTTATAATTGTAGGACGTACATACTTTTAAAGTATCAAAACCAGAAAGTACATCACCTTTCATCATCATTAATTGTGTTACCCCGTTTACATCAACAGCATATTTTAAAGCTACTAAATCTAACCAACCACATCTTCTGGGTCTACCTGTTGTAGCTCCAAATTCGTGCCCAACTTTTGCCATAGTTGCTCCATCTTCATCAAACAATTCTGTAGGAAAAGGACCTGAACCAACTCTAGTGGTGTATGCTTTAAAAATCCCAAAAACTTCGCCAATTCTATTTGGCGCAACACCTAAACCAGTACAAGCGCCTGCTGCTGTTGTGTTAGATGAAGTCACAAAAGGATACGTACCAAAATCGATATCTAATAAAGAGCCTTGTGCACCTTCTGCTAGAATGGTTTTCTTATCTTTAATAGCTTGATTTAAAAACTCCTCACTATCAATAAAAGCTAGTGTTCTAAGTTTGTCTATTCCTCTACAAAATTCTGCTTCTAATTCTTTTAAATTGTATTCTATCTGAACATCGAAAAACTCCAACATTTTAATGTGCTTTTCTGTAAGCGCATCGTACTTCTCTTTCCAGTTTTCTAATTCTAAGTCTCCAACACGCATTCCGTTTCTACCAGTTTTGTCCATGTAAGTAGGACCAATTCCTTTTAGAGTAGAACCAATTTTTGCTTTTCCTTTAGAGGTTTCTGAGGCAGCATCTAACAGTCTATGTGTAGGTAAAATTAAATGTGCCTTTCTAGAAATTAATAATTTAGAGGTATAGTCTATATTGTGTTTGTCTAAATTTTCTAGTTCTTTTTTAAAAATTACAGGGTCTATAACTACACCATTACCAACCACATTTAAAGCTGTTTTGTGAAAAATTCCTGAAGGAATTGTGTGTAAAACGTGTTTTGTTCCATCAAAAATTAGTGTATGTCCTGCATTTGGGCCACCTTGAAAACGTGCAATTATATCATAATTTTTTGTTAGAACGTCTACAATTTTTCCTTTTCCTTCATCTCCCCATTGTAATCCTAGTAATAAATCTACAGCCATTAGTTGTGTTAATTTGTTGTTTGTTTTGTTGTATTGTTAGTTAAGATTTTTTCTTTTTTGTTCCGTAAAAGTAAAGTGAATGATTGTGTATATCAATATCAAAAATATCTTCTATGGTTTTTTTTATGATTTGTATTCTTGGATCGCAAAATTCTTTTACATCTCCAGAATCTGTAAAAATTACATGGTCGTGATTTTTATCGAAGTAACTTTTTTCATAACGAGCCATAGATTGTCCATCAAATTGGTGTTTTCTAACCAAACCACAATTTAATAGAATATCAATTGTATTGTAAAGCGTTGCTCTACTAACTCTATAGTTTTTGTTTTTCATTTTGATATATAAAGATTCTATATCAAAATGCTCATCTGCATCATAAATTTCTTGAAGAATTGCATAACGCTCAGGTGTTTTTCTGTGCTTATTTTCTTCTAAATAGGATGTAAATACTTTTTTTACTACTTCTTGATTTTCAAGAGAATTACTCATTTTCTTAAAATTTTACGAAAAGACAAATTTACAGTTATTTCTTTATAAATGCAGTTTTTTTGAAAATGATATTTACAAAGTATTAACACGCTCTACTTTTTTAACTCCCTCAATTTTCTGTAGGTTTTTTGTTAATTTATTAAGCTGTGCACTGTTTTTAACGCTTAAGCTTATTTTACCATCAAACACACCATTATCTCCTGCAATGTTTATACTGTTAATAAAAACGCCCATATTGTTAGAAATAATTCTTGTAACGTTGTTTACAATCCCTTTATTATCTACACCATTTATATGCAAAATTGCTTTAAATTCTTGTTTGGTAGAGTCTATCCATTTTGCTTGCATAATTCTATATGCATAGTTAGATTGTAGAGAAATTGCATTTGGACAATTTTTTTTATGCACTTTTATTCCTTCGTTTATGGTTAAAAACCCAAAAACATTATCTCCAGGTATTGGATTGCAACATTTAGAAAGTTTATAATCTAATTTTTCTTCTTCTTTACCAAAAACTAAGGCATCAAATTTATCAGTTACTTCTTCAGAATCTATAAGGTCTTTATTGGTACTATTGTTTCTTCTTAATTTAGTTTTAAAAAAGTTTAAAATAGTACTATTTCTTTGTGAAACAAATGCTTTTAGTTGGGTATTATCTAAAGAACCATTACCAATTCTAAAAAACAAATCAAAACTTGTTCTAAGTTTAAAGAAATTTACAAGTTCATTAATTGTTTTTTCATTAAAAGGAATTTTTAAGTGGCGTAATTTTCTTGTTAAAATAGCCTTTCCTTCTTCTGCTATTAGTTTTTCTTCTTCTTTTAAAGCAGCTCTAATTTTAGTTTTTGCTCTGGCTGTTATTACAAAATCTAACCATCTAGCATTAGGTTTGTTAGAAGAACTTGTAATTACTTCTATTTGATCTCCACTTTTTAAAGTATGACTTAAAGGCACTAATTTACCGTTAACTTTTGCACCTCTACATTTTAAACCTACATCTGTGTGTATTGCAAATGCAAAATCTAATGCAGAAGCATCTTTTGGCAACGATTTTAAATCACCTTTCGGTGTAAAAACATAAATTTCTTTTGCGTATAAATTCAGTTTAAATTCTTCTACAAAATCTACCGCATTTAAACTTTGGTTTTCTAAAGATTCCTTTAATCTATTCAACCACGCTTCTAAACCACTTTCATTCGTATTACCTTGTTTGTATTTAAAATGTGCTGCGTATCCTTTTTCTGCAATTTCATTCATTCTATTAGAACGTATTTGCACTTCTACCCATTGAGCATCTGGCCCCACAACTGTAATGTGTAAAGCTTCGTAACCAGTAGATTTTGGTTGAGAAATCCAATCTCTTAAACGAGTAGGGTTGGGTTTAAAATAATCTGTAACTATAGAGTAGATTTTCCAGGCATCAAATTTTTCATCTTTAGAAGTAGGCTTAAATATAATTCTTATGGCAAATTTGTCATAAACTTCATCAAAAGTTACGTTTTGTTTACGCATTTTCCTACGAATAGAATAAATGGATTTAAAACGTCCTTTGATTTCATATTTAAAATTTTCTTTATCTAAGCCTTCTTTTAACCTGTCTGCAAAGGTTTCTAAATAATTTTGTTGGTCTTCTTTACTTGCTTTTATTTTGGCTACAATATCATTAAAAACCTCTGGTTCTGTATATTTTAAGCCTAAATCTTCTAACTCTGTTTTAATATTGTATAAACCTAACCTGTGTGCTAAAGGGGCATAAATATACAGTGTTTCTGAAGCTATTTTTACTTGTTTATGTGCTGGCATTGCATCCATAGTTTGCATATTGTGCAATCGGTCTGCAATTTTTATGAGAATTACTCTAACATCATCATTTAATGTTAGCAGCATTTTTCTAAAATTTTCTGCTTGTATAGAAGCGTCTTGTTCTTTGTTTAAACGAGAAATTTTGGTTAAACCATTTACAATTCTTGCAATGGTTTCTCCAAATAACTGCTCCATATCATCTAAAGTGTACTCTGTATCTTCTACAACATCGTGCAATAAAGCTGCGGCTATAGAAGTTGCACCTAGACCAATTTCCATAGCCACAATTTTTGCTACAGCAATGGGATGAAAAATATAAGGTTCACCTGTTTTTCTGCGTTGTTTAGAATGTGCATCTACAGCAATTTCAAAAGCCTTTCTAATCAAATCTTTATCTTCTTTAGAAAGTACTTCATAAGTACCTTTTAGCAAATCTTTATATCGGTTTGCTATTTCTTTATTTTCTTCTTCTATGGTTGCTGTATATGCCATAAATTATGGTAAGATTTATGTTTAAAAATCTAAAGTGAATTTAGGAATAAGTATTTGAACAAGCAAGAAAATTAAAGTCTAAATTTAGATTTATTTAAGGCTTTTATTGTTGTAAATTTTTAACTCTATCCAACAAAGTTGGATGTGAATAATGCATAAAAACATAAGAAGGGTGTGGTGTTAAATTACTCAAACTATTTTTGGATAGTTTTTTTAAAGAAGTTATTAAAGGTTTGCCAGCAAAGGTGTTTTTTGCAAAATTATCTGCTTGGTATTCAAATTTTCTAGAAATATAATTCATAAACAATCCTGTAATTTCTGATATTGGAGAATATAAAATACCAAATGCAATTAAACCTGCATGAAAACTAGGTGTGGTTACACCAATTGCTTCAGAAAAAATAGGCAAATTTACAAATAATGATAATAAAAACAGCGTAAAACCAGTGAGTAGGATAGAGGTAAAAAGATTAAATAAGATATGTTTTTTCTTATAATGGCCTACTTCGTGTGCTAAAACAGCTACAATTTCTTCGGTTTCTAAATCATTAATAAGCGTATCAAAAAGTGTAATTCTTTTTTGAGCGCCAAATCCAGAAAAATAGGCATTTGCTTTTGTAGACCGTTTAGAACCATCTATAACAAAAATATTATCTAGCGTAAAACCTACTTTTTCTGCATATTTTTCTATAGCGAATTTTAATTCGCCATTTTCTAAAGGCGTTTGTTTGTTAAAAATTGGGACTATCAATTTGGCATAAAAAAGATTCATGAATAAAGAAAAAACAGCTACTAAAACCCATGCATATATCCAAAAACTTGTACCAGTTAATTGATAAAACCAAATAATGAGAGCCAAAATACCACCACCAAGTATAGCCGTGAGTAGAGTACCTTTTATTTTATCTAACCAAAATGTTTTTTTGGTAGATTTATTGAAACCAAATTTTTCTTCGATAACAAATGTTTTGTAATAGGAGAATGGTGTGGTTAAAATATCTGACCCAATCATAATAATACCAAAGAAAATTAAGGCAATTATAATAGGATTGTCAGAAATACTTCTCGCTAAATTATCAACATATTTGAACCCATCCATAAAAAAGAAGCCTAAGGTTAAAACAATAGAAAATGTAGATGTTAGGTTAGAAAATTTTGCATTCTCTTTTTTATAGGCTTGAGATTTTTTATACGCTCCTTCATCATAAACATCTGCTAATTCTGTAGGAATTTTATCATTAAAATGTTTGGCATTTAGTGTGTCTAAAATTTTGTCTACAACAAAACTGATCACTAAAATTGCGATTAAAATATAGAATAGGGTTGTCGGATTCATTTATATATTATTTCTTCATTTTTTTGGCATACATAGCAGCACCAATAATACCAGCATTGTTTCTAAATTCTGCTACTTTTACAGAAATATCTGTGGTTAAATGTCTTTTAAAATTATCATACTTTTTACTAATTCCACCACCTAAAACAACTAAACTCGGTGTAAAAACTAATTTGATGTATTCTAATAAAGAATCGAATCGAATTGCCCATTCTTCTAATGTTAAGTCTTCTCTTTTTCTAACGGAATCTGCTGTGTATAGTTCTATAATATCTCCATTGGTATGTAACATTTTACCAACTTCTAAATTCGGTATTAACTTTCCTTTAAAAAATAAACCAGAGCCAATACCTGTGCCAATTGTTATCACAATAACCAACCCTTTTTCTTTTTTAGCAGCTCCTAAACTAACTTCTGCTAAACCCGCTAAATCAGCATCATTACTTACGTGAAAAGGTAGTTTGCATTGTTTTTTAAATAGCTTATCTACTTTTACACCTAACCATTCTTCACTTAAATTTCCAGAATGGATGCATTTACCATCTACAATTGTGGTCGGAAAACTACAACCTACTTCTTTTTTCCAATTAAAATGTGTTACCATTTGTTCTACAACTTTTGCAACTGCTTCTGGTGTAGCTGGTTTTGGTGTGGGTATTCTATGTCTTTCAGATAATAATTCGCCTGTTTTGGTGTTTACAATAGCTGCTTTTATACCAGAGCCACCTATATCTATTCCTAATGATTTCATATCTAAAGTTTTTTATGATATTTTATGTAAATAATCTTTGTCTCTTAGCCTCAAACAATACAATAGCAGCTGCAACAGAAACATTCATGGAGTCAATTTTACCTTGCATAGGTATGTTTATATTTTGTGTTGCTTTGTCTCTAAAAATTGCTGTTAAGCCTGTCGCTTCTGTACCCACAACAATGGCTGTTGGTTTTCTATAATTTTCTTTAAAATAAGCATTTGAGTTTTGTAATGTAGTTGCATACATATTGATGTTGTTTTTAATTAAAAAACTAACAATTTCTTCTGAAGTACCTACAGCAATTTGATTGGTAAAAATACAGCCCACACTAGAACGTATGATGTTTGGATTGTATAAGTCACTTTTAGGGTTTGCAATTAGCACAGCATCTACATTTGCTGCATCTGCAGTTCTTAAAAATGCACCAATATTCCCGGGTTTTTCTACACTTTCTGCCACTAAGATTAATGGATTATCATTTTTAAAAACAATATTGTCTAAAGAAAAGTCTTTTGTTTTTGCAATTGCTATAATACCTTCTGTAGAATTTCTGTAAGCTACTTTTTGATATACCTCTTTAGAGATTTTAATAAGATTGATGTTTTCATGAAACATTGCCGATATTTCACTTTCTGAGATTAGTTCTTCAAAAAATAAAATGGAATCAAATTGATATTTTGCAGCTATTGCTATAGTAATTTCTCTTTTACCTTCTATGATAAAAAGGCTTTTTTTATTGCGTTCTCTAGATTTTTCTTGGAGTTTTAAAATGTTTTTTACAAGAGGATTTTGGCTGCTAGTAATTTCTTTCATCAACACAAATATACCTAATTATAGGTATTGTGTAAAGTTAGTTTTGTGCAATCTTTGTAAAAGATAATATATGGCACTTTTAGTTTGTTATACAAATTATTTGAATTATTAAATTTCTAAGAAAAAGAAGACTTTATCCGCTACTTATTATCGGTAACTGTTTTTGAAAAAAAAAGGCTCGCAATTCCATCTTACGGAAGCGAGCCTTTTATAGTTTATTTTCTATTTATTTTGATTTATACTTGTTAGCATAACGTTTCCATAGTTCGGTTTGGTGTGTTTCTAAACTAATATCTCTACCTTGTATAAAAGCTTTTGTTATAATGTTTCCTCTCATTTCTAAAGCATCTCCTTCAGAAATAAATAGGGTTGCATCTTTACCAACTTCTAAAGTACCTGCAAAGGCATCTATACCTAAAATTTTTGCAGTATTTGAAGTGATTAACTTTAAAGCTTCTTCTTTGTCTAAACCAAAGGCAGCAAAAGTACCCGCATAAAAAGGAAGATTTCTTGTATTCATGCGTTCCATTTGCCCTTCCATACCTAAACTAACTACAACACCTTTGTCTGTTAGTGTTTTTGCAATGGTATATGTTTTGTCATAAGCATCGTCTTCACTATCTGGATTTCTATGAGGTCTCTCTAAAATTACAGGAATATTATTTTTTACCAATAAATCTGCTATTTTTTCTACACCTTCTGCATGTACAATTACAATATTATTAATTCCTAATTCTTTAGAAATCATAATAGCATCTGTAATTTCTTTTTGCCCACTTACGTGTATAAAAAGTCTTTGTGTGCCATTAAACAAACCATTGGTTGCTGCATATGGTAAATGTTTTTTATCTGGATTTTTAGCTAAATAATTTTTTGCATCAGTTAGATAGTTTTTTATTCTATCAGTATTTTTAGAGTAATTTGGGTCTGGTTTTAATGCAGGATCTTCTCCTAACCACCATCTACCACGTCTAAAACTAGAAGGCCAATTCATATGTATTCCATCATCTGTTTTAATAGCTGCATCTTCCCAATTCCAAGCGTCTAATTGTACGATAGATGATGTACCAGAAATAATACCACCTCTTGGGGTAATTTGCGCCATTAAAACACCATTTGGTCTCATT
>NZ_CBFHJT010000069.1:0-5785 GCF_965656025.1 Polaribacter sp. | reverse complement strand
GATTCTACCACTTTGCTTTCTGCATTGTAGGCTATTAAACTTCTGATATGCGGATTCATAGCCCCAATTTCATCTTCATCATCACTGGCTTTAACTGCATCTATTTCTACCAAACCTAAACTTGCATTTGCTGCAATAAAACCAGGGTAAACATGTTTTCCTTTGGCATTAATAATGGTTCCCATTCTTGCAATTTTCATAATGGCACTTCCAACAAAGGTAATTTTACCTCCATCAAACATTATTAATGAATTCTCTATTACTTTGCCATTCCCTAAATGTGCAGTTGCGCCTTCGATAGAAAATGCTGTGGTCTGTTTATCTGCAGGTGTTTGCTGTGCAGAAACTGTGTGTATTGCTATGATAAATAGCAAACTATATATTATTTTTTTCATCATTTTTAGCTTTTAGTTTCTTCTAAAGTATCACATTGAAAGTTTCTATCTCCTCTTTTCATAGGTACTTTGGTTTTTCCACCACCCATTTTTTCATCCATCATCATTTTAATCAACTTACTTTTTTCCTGTTTAATTGCAGCTCTTTTATTTTTATCTAATTCGATATCAAAATATATTTTTCCATCTACAATTGTTTTTTCAGCTTTTGCATAAATAGACATTGGGTGATGACTCCATAACACAACATCTGCATCTTTTCCTTCTTTAATACTACCAACTCTATCATCTATGTGTAATAGTTTTGCTGGATTTATTGTAACCATTTTCCAAGCCTCTAGTTCTGTCATTCCACCATATTTAATTGTTTTTGCAGCTTCTTGGTTTAAACGTCTAGACATTTCTCTATCATCAGAATTTATGGCAACAGTTACACCTGCATTGTGCATTATAGCAGCATTGTAAGGTATGGCATCGTTTACTTCATATTTATATGCCCACCAATCAGAAAAAGTAGAACCCCCCACACCATGTTCTTTCATTTTGTCTGCTACTTTGTAACCTTCTAGTATGTGTGTAAAAGTGTTTATATTAAAATTAAATTTTTCTGCAACCTTCATTAACATATTAATTTCTGATTGTACATAAGAGTGACAAGAAATAAAACGTTCTTTATTTAAGATTTCAGATAAAGTTTCCATTTCGATGTCTTTTCTATATGGTTTTCCACTTTTCTTTAAAGCATCATATTCTTTTGCTCTTGTAAAATAGTCTGTAAAAACTTGTTCTACACCCATTCTTGTTTGCGGAAAACGAACGCCATTTTGATAACGAGATTGTTTTACATTTTCACCCAAAGCAAATTTTATAAACTTAGGTGTATCATCATAAATCATGTTTTCTGCATTTTCTCCCCATTTTAGTTTGATAATTGCAGAACGACCTCCGATAGGATTTGCAGAACCATGTAATATTTGTGCAGTAGTGGTACCTCCTGAAAGGTTTCTATAAATATTGATGTCTGTAGGATCTACAACATCTTCTATCGTTACTTCTGCAGACGAGTTTTGCGCTCCTTCATTAACAGCAGAAGTTGCAATATGAGAATGCTCATCTACAATACCAGCAGTTAAATGTTTGCCAGTTCCATCTATTTCTGTGGCTCTTCTAGCTTTAATATTTTTACCAATTTCTACAATTTTACCATCTTTTAAAAGTACATCTGTATTTTCTAAAATACCAGCATCTTCACTGGTCCAAACAGTTACATTTTTTATCAAAAGAGTTTCTTGTTTGGGTTGTATATAATTACCAAAACCAATGTTTGGATAACTTACAGGCATTACAACAATCTCATCTTTTTTAGATTTTTTGCTGCTTTTTTTCTTTTTGTCTTCTTTTTTTACCGTTTTACTTGCAGACCAAGAAGTTTCGTTACCTAAAATATCAAAAGCAGTACCTTGCATTACATTTGCGGCGTTAATGATTTTTCCAATCATTCTTGTATAGCCACTTTCTTCGTTTAAGGTGATTTCAATCCAATCATCTTTAAAAGAAAATTTAGATTTTATTTTTTTATCGCCTAATTTAATGGTTCCAGATTGCTTTGCACCTTTACCAGAAATGGATAAGTCGTATTTTTTATTATTTACAGATAACATATAATTCCCTGTAATATTAGGAATATTCATATCATTGATTACATTTTTAGCACCTTGTACCCAGTTTTCGTATAAGGTAGTTTTGGCATCAAAAATATCTCCAGATGTAATAATAAAATTTGCATAACTACCTTCCTGTAAATTACCAATATTATTATTGCCAATAATTGATGCTGGAATTGTAGTTAAAGCTGCCAACGCTTTTTCTTTATCAAAACCATATTTTATGGCTTTTTGTAAATTTTTATGAAACGATTTTACAGATTTTAAAGAATTTGTGGTTAAAGCAAAATTTACTCCATTTTCAGCTAATGTTTTTAAATTAGAAGGTTCTTGATTCCATTTACGCATATCTCTTAAAGAAATTTGTTGCGCTAAAAGCGGATTAGAAACATCATAAGCATTGCTAAAGTTTACAGGAATGATGAAGTTTGCATTGGTAGATTTAATGTCATTTATTCTTTCATATTCATCTCCACTACCAACAATGGTGTATTGTATGCCAAATTCATCACCAACTTTATCTGCTCTTAAAGCATCTAAATGATTGTTGGTTTCAAAAATTTGAATTAGGTCTTTATTTTCATTTAAGGCTTTTAAAGCTAAATCGGTATTTTTCATGTTTCCTTTTGCATACCAATCAGCATCTAAATACACTTGTCTTAACAAAGCCATTGCACCCATTCTAGAACTAGGATATGCTTGTCTAGAAGTTACACTTTTAGAAAAGGATAAATACTGAGCAGATTTTGTGTCTAAAATTCTGTAAGCGTCTGTAGCATTCGGATTTAAGGCAATTAATAATCCGTTTCCACGAATAATACCATCTGCCATGTGCGTATTAACCACACCGAAACCAGCTTCTATTAAAGATTTGGCTTTTTTACCATCAAAAGAAAAATCTTTTAAAGGATTTACATCTGGTCTAATATGATCATTCCAATAATATCCTTCTCTAGAAGCATCATATTGTGTAACTCTAGAATTTCCAGAAGCTCTTTTAGGTTTTTTTATTCCAAAATCAGAGTAAATATCAATAAAAGAAGGGTAGATGGTTTTACCAGATAAATCGATAGTTTCTGTCCCTGTTGGGATTTTTACAGACTTACCAACTCCGATAATCTTACCGTTTTCAATTAGTAAAGTTCCTTTTTTAATAACCTTTTCTGGTGTTACATAAATAGTAGCATTTGTAAAGGCTACTAAAGTGTTTTCGGTTGTTTTCACTCCTGAATCTGTTGGAAAATAATCCTGCGAATGCAATGATATCGTCAACAAGAACGAGAAGAAAAAGAGTAATTTTCTCATGTTTAGTTTGAATTTGTTGTTTTTATGGTGTTAAATTTAATTAGATGCATTTTGTATTATGTTAAAAGGGTTGAATTTAACAAAAATTTAAGAAATCTAGATTCCCTTAGAATTTTGAAAATAAGAAATCAATAAATCAACCACATAGTTGTAAGAGGCTATGCCTTTATCTTGCTTATTGGCTTTTAAAAAAGCATTGTAACCTTTTTTAACAATGGGTTCAAAAGGATTTTTATATTCTTGCCAAAAAGAATAACTCTGTCTAAAATCTTTAGTAACACCTTTGTTTACAGAGCGCCAAAGTTCTTTTGATAAATCAGGATTTCTTTTTCTAACTTCAGAAATACAATAGGCAAAAGCCATTCTGTAACTGGCATATTTAAAATATAGATCTTCATGATAATTAGCCGCTAAAAAACCCACAAAATTGGCTTCATTTTCTGCTGCATAACCAATTTGATGTGCCATTTCATGACAAACCGTTGTTGGATAGCTGGTTTTTGGAACTCTATCATTTACTTGGGCTTCTCCTGTTAACGGATTTAAATACCCAGAGGTACCATTATAGGTTTGCAATAAACTCATTAAAGAGCTTTTAACGGATTTATATTGAGATTTTAATTGAGGGAAATCGGATTCTAAATTACGATAACCTAAAACAGCCATTTTATACATTTCTTTTTGCTGATGAGGGTTTGTAACTTTAATTGTATCGTTTTTTGTAATTTTAAAATGATAATAATTTAGGTTTTTTATAATTGTTTCTGTAACCTCTTTCAATTGTGCTGTTGTATATTTTTTTTGTTGATAATTTAAATTATCGGCTAACGGTTTTCTGTAATAATTTAATCCCCAAAAAAGATAAAAACACCCATAAATTATTGATAAAATTCCCGTAAAATGAATAATTTTGTGTAAAACTTCTTTAAAACGATTTTTTATTAATAAATATAAAGAACGTAAAAATAAAATTAGTAGAATGGCTATTAAAACATCACCAACAGAAAAAGGAATCCAGCCAAAAAGTATTCTAAAAAAAGAAGAAATATATGGGTAAATTCCGTTTGAATAATAGGTTTCTATAAACTCAGGATTTTTAGAAGCCAATTGCACTAAAAAAATCTGAATAGGAAGAAAAAGAGTTAGTAACAGATGTTTGTTATTCCATTTCATGTTGGTAAAAATAAGCATTCAAAATAGAAGTTCACTGGTTATTAACAAGATAATAACAATTTAGTTTACAATATTTGTCAACAAATAAAAGTTACATTTAAAGACAAGCAACCAAAGTAAAAAAGTACATTTGTGTCCATGGAAAAAACGAATGCAATCGCAGGAAAAAAAATAGATAAAAGCAGAATTATTAGCCTTGAGAAAGGTAAAATTCCACCACAAGCAGTAGAGTTAGAAGAAGCTGTGTTAGGTGCAATGATGATAGATAAAAAAGGAATTGATGATGTAATTGATATTTTACATTCTGATGCTTTTTATGATGGGAAGCATCAAGAAATTTATGCTGTTATTTATGAACTTTTCCAAAATTCGCAACCCATAGATTTACTAACAGTTTCTAATCTGTTAAAGAAAAACGGAAAATTAGAAATGGTTGGTGGCGACTTCTATTTAATTCGTTTAACACAAAAAGTTGCTTCTTCTGCTCACATCGAATTTCACGCGAGAATTATTCTTCAAAAGTATATTCAGCGTAAATTAATATCAATTTCATCAGAAATTATAGAAAGTTCTTATGACGAATCTACAGATGTTTTTGATTTGCTAGATGAAGCAGAAGGGAAGTTGTTCGAGGTAACACAAGGAAATTTAAAAAAGAGTTCAGAAGATGCAGGTTCTTTAGTAAAACAAGCCTTAAAAAAAATACAAGAAATTGGTAACCAAGAAGGGATGTCTGGTTTGGCAACTGGTTTTACCAAATTAGACGCGTTAACTTCTGGTTGGCAACCTTCCGATTTAATTATTATTGCAGCAAGACCTGGTATGGGAAAAACTGCTTTTGTAATTTCTATGGCAAAAAATATGGCCATTGATTTTAACCATGCTGTAGCCGTTTTTTCTTTAGAGATGTCGTCTGTACAATTAATTACAAGGATGATTTCTTCGGAAACTGGCTTAACATCAGAAAAACTAAGAAAAGGTAATTTAGAACCTCACGAATGGGAACAATTAAATGTAAAAGTTAAAAAACTTTCTGATGCTCCTATTTTTATAGATGACACTCCATCACTTTCTATTTTCGATTTACGAGCAAAAGCAAGACGTTTGGTGTCTCAACACAATGTAAGAATTATTGTAATTGATTATTTACAATTAATGACGGCTGGTGGAAATGGAAAAGGAGGAGGAAACAGAGAGCAAGAAATTTCTACCATTTCTAGAAACTTAAAAGCATTAGCCAAAGAATTG
>NZ_CBFHJT010000068.1:14475-17357 GCF_965656025.1 Polaribacter sp. | reverse complement strand
TTTTAATCTTCGATATTTGTTCATTAAAAGCAATTTTGTCAGAAAAGTTAGAATTTACAAGTGTGGTTTCAGACTCTTTTAACAAGGTAAAATTATCTTCGAAATCTGTGAAAATAATGCCCTCTTGTTTTGTTAATTTTGTTTCTTTAAAACGTGCAATTAATTGTTCAATGTCACTGTTAATCAATTTATTTTTTTTCAAATAAAAACTTGTATCTAGTTGTATTGCAGCAATTTCTTTTTCATGAAAATCTCTAGACATATCAAAAATTAACCCCTTGGCAACTAGTCTATCTTCATAAATAGCTACAACAGAATCTTTGACACGTACAAAATTATTTTTATCAATTAAATTGGTTGATAGTATTAATATAAACACCATTAAAATTCCAAGAATCCATTTTGCTTTGTTGTAAATTTTCATATAATTTTCATCTAAAGTTAACCAAAACAAATATAAGAATATGAAATATGCAGAATTGTTAAATAATTTATAATTAGTCTTTAATAAAGGCTTTATAAAGCATCATGCATAAAAAAAGTAAGGAAAAAGAAATTAAATGATTTATGAGGATATAGCTAATTTCTTTTTAAAAATTTTATCATTTTTGATGATTTTTCTAAATTTAATATTAAAATTTTAGCTTAAATTCGATGCATGTTATATGTAAAATTTAAAATACAAGAAGTTGATAAATTTAACGACTTTAAAAAATTATACAATCATTTAGTAGCTGTGAGGCAACCTGATTATAATTTGGAAGAAGAAGTACCTGATTTTGATTGGGATGCTATGAATCATAAAGAAGTAGAAGAAGCACTAAAAATAATTGATGAGTCTCTAGATGAAGAAGCTGTTGTTTTAAAACGTTACAAAAAAGTGATTCCTGAATATGCTAATTCATTTTTTGAAAAGTATTTTAAAATGGATAATGATAAATTAGAAAATCTTGGTGTGCAAGAAGTACTATCAATATTTAATTATTTAGAATTTGGTTTTGAAGTCGATTTAAATCACTTAGAATTATTAACAAACGACAACGGAATTATAACTTTTGCTACAGGAAACTTTCCATTTGGTGGTTTAGAGCGATTTTTTATCACCTTAAAAGCGTTTGAGATGTTATCTGTAGAATGTTTTGATGGGTTTTCTGTAAATAAAATTATTTGGGAGTCTGATTTTGAATACTATTTTATAGAGCTAGAGGAAGAAACCAAAAACTATATTCAACAACAAAAAGGTAACTAAAAGAGTTTTAATTAATATTCTAATGCTTTTAATAAATAATCAGGGCATCGAGTTGGTTTCATTGTTTTAGAATTCATAAAAGCCAAAACAGAACTTCCTGTGCAAACCAATTCGTCTTTTTGATTTTTTATCTCATAATCAAATTCAATTTTAACCATAGGTTTCTTTTTCAGAAAGGTATGTATGGTTAAAACATCATCATACAAGGCAGATTTTATAAAATTACATTTTAATGAAATAACAGGTAGCATTATTCCGCTCATTTCCATATCTTTGTAAGTAACCCCTAAAGAACGTAGCCATTCTGTTCTGCCTAATTCAAAAAATTGCGCATAGTTACCATGGTAAACAACGCCCATTTGGTCGGTTTCAGAATATCTAATTCTAGTTTTTGTTGATGATTTTTTCAAAATTAATTAACAATTTAAGTTTTTCATTTTACGGAAAAAATAATTAATAATCAATAGCAATTTCATTTTTTTATAATGAAATTTATTCACACTTTTGTAGAACCTAAAAAAACAGGTTCAAAAAGCTGTTTTAATTCAAATTTTAATAATCTATAATACTGCCCTCAATAACAAATGACAATTACTGCTGATTCAGTTTGGAATGAATGTTTATCTTTTATAAAAGACAACATAAAGCCACAAGCTTACAAAACTTGGTTTGAGCCAATCAAACCCGTAAAACTTTCAGGAGAAGCATTAACCATACAAGTACCTAGTAAATTTTTTTACGAATGGTTAGAGGAACATTACATAAAATTATTAAGAGTAGCATTGGTAAGACAATTGGGTAATGATGCCAAATTGATTTACGATGTTAGAATGGAAAATAATTACAGTAGCAATAGACCGCAAATTGTAAAAATACCAAGCTCTAACAGAGACCCTTTAAAACCACAAAAGGTAACAGTGCCTTTAGAGTCTAATAAAAGAGAGTTAAGAAATCCTTTTATTATACCCGGTTTACAAAAAGTAAAAATAGAATCTCAATTAAATCCAAATTATAATTTTAATAATTTTATAGAAGGAGACTCTAACAGGCTAGCGCGTTCTGCAAGTATGGCAGTGGCTAATAAACCTGGTGGTACTTCATTCAATCCATTATTAATATATGGTGGTGTTGGTTTGGGTAAAACGCATTTAGCACACGCCATTGGTGTAGATATAAAAGACAAATATCCAGACAAAACAGTTTTGTATATTTCTTCAGAAAAATTTACACAACAATTTATAGATTCTGTAAAATCAAATACTAGAAACGATTTTATTCACTTTTATCAAATGATAGATGTGTTAATCATAGATGACGTTCAGTTTTTATCTGGTAAAGCAGGTACACAGGATGTATTTTTTCATATTTTTAATCATTTACATCAAAATGGTAAGCAGGTAATTTTAACTTCGGATAAAGCACCTGTAGATATGCAAGATATTGAGCAACGTTTATTGTCTAGATTTAAATGGGGATTATCAGCAGAACTACAAGCACCAGATTACGAAACAAGAATTTCTATTTTACAAAATAAATTGTACAGAGATGGTGTAGAAATGCCAGAAGAAATTGTAGAATATATTGCAAAAAATATAAAATCTAACGTTAGAGAATTAGAAGGTGTTATTATATC
>NZ_CBFHJT010000068.1:7906-14375 GCF_965656025.1 Polaribacter sp. | reverse complement strand
ATGATTGCGCAAGCTTCTTTTAATAGAAGAGAATTTTCTTTAGAATTGGCAAAACAGATTGTAGATAAATTTGTAAAAAATACCAAGAAAGAAGTTTCTATAGATTATATACAAAAAGAAGTTTCTAAGTATTTTGATATGGATGTTGCCACTTTACAATCTAAAACTAGAAAACGTCATATTGTGCAAGCAAGACAATTAGCTATGTATTTTGCGAAAAGATTAACCAAAACTTCTTTAGCAAGTATAGGTAATCAAATTGGGCAAAGAGACCACGCAACTGTATTACATGCTTGTAAAACTGTAGATAATTTAACAGAAACAGACAAGCAATTTAGAAAATACGTAGACGATTTAACGAAAAAGCTTACTTTTTAAATACGCGTCATTTTACTTATAATTTTTTTGTAGTAGTATAATCACTTAAATTTTTTGAGAGATAAAATCTTTATTATTTTTGCCTAAAATTATTTTATGAAAAAAGTTTTAATGGTTTGTTTGGGTAATATTTGCAGATCTCCCTTAGCAGAAGGCATTTTAGAAGCTAAAGTAGATCCAGAAAAAGTGTTGGTAGATTCTGCAGGTACAGCAGCTTACCATGTTGGTAATTTACCAGATAAACGTTCTATAGAAGTGGCAGCAAAATATGGTTTAGATATTACAAACCAAAGAGCACGAAAATTTGTAGCAACAGACTTTGCTAAGTTCGATTTTATTTATGCCATGGATGAAAGTAATTACAACAACATCCTTTTACTGGCAAAAAATAAAAAAGATGAAGATAAAGTAAAGCTGATTTTAAATGAAATATCGGAAGATAATCATTCAGTTCCAGATCCATATTATGGAGGAGAACAAGGTTTTGAAAACGTTTATAAAATGTTAGATGAAGCTTGTACAATTATTGCCAGTAAACTGTAACCAAGCAAAAAATAAATTTTGCTTACCTTAGAAAACGAATTTTCTGTTCCGATAAGAACTAATTCATTGAAACTACTACTATAAAATAAAAAATATGTTTGGTAAACTTTATTTAATTCCTACTACTTTAGGAGACACAGAACCTTTAGAAGTGATGCCTCTTTCTGTTAAAAAAATAGTAGAACAGATAGATTATTATATTGTAGAAAATGAAAAATCTGCCAGAAGGTTTATCAAAAAGATATACCCAAAAAAATCGCAACCGTCTTTACAGTTAATGTTGTTAGACAAATATGCAGAAGAAATTGAAACTAGAAAATATTTAGAAGTTTGTAAAGAAGGTATCAATGTAGGTTTATTATCGGAAGCAGGTGTACCTGCAGTTGCAGATCCTGGTGCTAGCATTGTAAAATTAGCACATGAAAACAATATACAAGTTGTGCCTTTAGTAGGGCCAAGTTCTATTTTAATGGCAATGATGAGTTCTGGTATGAACGGACAAAACTTTGCTTTTAATGGCTATTTACCAATAGATAAAGCAGATAGAAAAAGAGCCATTAAAGATTTGGAAAGGTTATCTAAAGACAAAAATCAATCACAGATTTTTATAGAAACACCTTACAGAAATGAAAAAATGTTTACAGATTTAAAAGCAACATTAACACCAAGTACCAATTTATGCATTGCTGCAGATATTACTTTGCCAACTGAGTTTATTAAAACGCATACAGTGCAAAATTGGAAAAAACAATCTCCAGATTTACATAAAAAACCTGCAATTTTTATAATTCATAAGTAATATTAAAGAGAAGTGTTTTTGTTTTAAACCTTCGCCTTTTTATCTGCAACAATATTAGAAACATTGTAACCCGCAAACTTTTTTAAATAAGAATGTATAGTGGCACCATAAGCATCTGCAAAGCGTATGTTACCATTGCTTCTTAAATACTTTTTTACATTACCTGCACCACTTAAATGAGCTGCAGCTAAAATACCAGATTCTGTAATTTTAACGCCATTAATGGTTTTACCAACAGAGCGTTTGATGTCTTTTCTTAAAATCCACTTATTTACTTTGCACAAAGCAAAAAATGCATTTTCTTGTAATTCTGGGTTGTTTAAAAAAGCTTGAGTATTGTAAATTTTAAATCTCTGTAAAGTTGTTCTGCCAAATTGATACTTGCCCAAATAGCCTAAAGTATTTACAACATTGTATTTTCCTTGAGATTCTTTAAAAGCAACAGCTTCTTTAAATGCTACGAAGTCTTTTTTTAAATATAAAATGTTGTGATTTATTTTTTTAGGAAAAACCAAACGAATTGTTTTTGTAGTCTCTACTTTAGAAACATTCTTTTCATTTTTTGCAATTGCATTGATAAAAAGAAAAACAATACCTAATAATATGAATTTATTTTTGATAAAAAATAACTTTCTGTTTTGCGGGTGCAAATCTACGTTGCAATTTTAAATCAATTGATTATCAATATGTTAAATTTTGCTAAAAATATAAATAATGAAATTTTATTTGACCTTTGGTGTTTATTTCTAGAGTAGGAGATGGTATTTTTATGAAATTAATAACAGAAAACACAGATTTTAAGAATTTTGATTTTGTCTTAATCTTTACTAAATCGATATCGAGACTTAAATAAAATTGTCTGTAAGGGTTTTGAAGTGCAGAATTCTGCGAATTTTGATTTCCAAAGAGCATTCCATCAGCTCCATAACCAAATGCAATATTTAACCATTTTGGGAAATTACCTTTTTTATTAAAAGACCAAACATTTGCAGAAAGCCAATATGTTTGCCCATTATAATCTTTTAAGGCTTGTTGTAGGTAGTTATTTCCTAAAGTATTAGGTCTTTGTTTTGCAAACGCTGTTTGATGAAATGAGTATTTTACAGTAATTCTCTGCTCATTCCATAACAATTCTTGCCCTACAAGCAAACCTGTACCAGCTGCATTTGCTAAAATATCTCCAGAAGAGGCGCCCCATTCTTTAGAAAATCCATCTAAAACTTCCACAGCTGTTAAAAACGTAAAACCAAAAGTGGCACCATAAATTAATTGATTTTTTTTAGAAACTCCAGCCCAATCTAAAACCTCCATACCAATTTTACCTAAGTAATAAGAGGTCATAAAATGCCCAACTTTGTCCATTTGTTTCCATTCTGCATTATCATTTGTAAAATGAAAGCTAGCGCGCTCATAATCTTTGTACCAAAGTTCATTTAAGGCCAATAAACTACCAGAGGCTAATGCACTTTCTGAAATTATAACTGCATTTCTTCTGGGTTTATTTAGTGTATCAGATTTTTTAAAAAAGGATGAGTTTTGTGCATAAAGTGAAAAAGTACACAAAATAATTATAAAAAATAATGCTGTTTTGTTATTTATCAAAGTAAACTTTTAACGTTTTAAAAACTAAAAACTAAAAACTAAAAACTAAAAACTAAAAAAAACTATCTATTAATTCTTTGTTTGTTTAGCCATTTATGGTATTTAGCTGCATTTCTGTTGTGTTGTGCTAACGATTTCGAAAAAGAATGATATCCTAATTTATCTACATTTACACACATATATAAATAGTCATGATTTTGTGCATTTAAAACACCATCAATAGCGGAAACATCTGGCATTGCAATTAATGTTGGTGGTAAGCCTCTGTATTTGTAGGTGTTATATGGTGAGTTTATTTGTAAATCTACAGTTAAAACTCTTTTTACTACATAATCTTGTCCTTTTATTTCTTTAATACAATAGATTATTGTTGGATCTGCTTGTAAAGGCATACCAATTTTTATTCTGTTTAAATACAAACCAGCAACAATAGGTCTTTCAGATTTTTTAGCTGTTTCTTTTTGAACAATAGAAGCAAGGGTACTCACTTCACTTTGTGTTAACCCGATTTTTTTTGCTTTGTTTATTCTACTTTTATTCCAAAATCTATTATAAGCTCTTAGCATTTTTGCTCTAAATTTATCTGGTGTAATTGTCCAATACACTTCATAAGTGTTTGGGATAAAGATTTGCAACACACTTTTTTCGGATAGTTTATGTTTTAAAAGAAACTCTTTTTCTGTAAAAGATTTTAATAAATCAATAGAATCTGCTTGAATCTGATTAGATATTCTACCAGCAAATTTTTCTAAAGTATCTTGATTATTAAACGCTATTTTTAGAGGTGTTTGCATACCACTTCTAAGCATGTTCACCAGATTATTATTAGACATGCCTTCTGCTAAGACGTATCTACCCACTTTTGGTTTAGAAAAATTTTTACGTGCAGCCACCCAAAGAAATGTATTTGGGTTTTTAGAAACATCTTTAATTTGTTCTTTAATATCTAATAATGTATCATTACTATTTACGTATAAAACATATTCTGTAGTGATGGCTTCACCAAAAATTTTTTGATAATAATTGTATGCTAATATTCCACCTAAAAGTAAAATAAAAGCCAATATATAAATGATTTTTTTCTTCAATGGTATTTGTTTTTGCAATGATGCAAAGTTACTATTTTATCAGTTGATATAATATTTCGTCTTTAAATTTTCCTTCGGAGAAAATCCAATCTTTTTTTGTGCCTACTTTTATAAAATCATGCTTGGTAAAAAGTTGTATACTTTTCTTATTATCACTAGTAATATTTGCATATAATTGATGCATATTTAGAGAGGAAAAACAATAATTAATTAATAAATAGAGTGCTTCAGAGGCATATCCTTTTTGTTGAAAATCAGGGTGAATTAAAACACCAATTCCTGCTCTTTTATGTTGTGGATTAAAATCAAAAACATCTATAGTACCAATGGCTTTTTTAGATATGTTTTCTTCAATAATAAATCGTACTTGTTTAGCTTCATAAATATCTAAGTGTGCGTTTTCAAGATATTGTTTCAATACAAATTTAGAAAAAGGTGTTTGTGTATGGCTTACTTCCCAAAAAGATTCGTTGTTTTCTATTTGATATAAAAAATCTAAATCTTCTGGTTCTAAGGCTCTTAAATTTATTTTATTTCCACTAAGTTTCATAAAATAAAGAATTAAACTATTATTTCTCCAGAAAACACAAAAGTTGCGGGTCCTTTTAAGAAAATATCTTTATAAAGACCATTTACTTCTTTAAAGCTAACTTGTAAAGTGCCTCCTAAAACAGGTAAAATAATATTGTTGCTATTGGTTTTATTGGTTTTATGCATGGCAATAGCTACAGCAGTTACTCCAGTTCCACAAGCTAAAGTTTCATCTTCTACCCCTTTTTCGTATGTTCTTACTTTAAAGGTAGTTTCATCTATTTGCTCTACAAAATTAACATTGCTACCTGGGGTTTCATAAGAATATCTTATCTTTTTTCCGTTTTCAAAAACAGGATAATTATCTAAATTTTCTACAATTTCTACATGATGTTGTGTACCTGTATAGGCAAAAACAAAATTATCGTTTATTTTTACTTCATCAACATCAATCATTTTTAAAGATACAGTTTCGTTTTCTATTTCTGCAACATGGGGTCCATCTACAGCTACAAAATTAGTGGTGTTTTCTACAATGTTTAATTGCTTTGCAAAAGCTACAGCACACCTTCCTCCGTTACCACAAAAGGTTTGGCTACCATCAGCATTAAAATAAATCATCCTAAAATCATAGTCATCATCATTCTCAATTAAAATAATACCATCTGCACCAATACCAAAATGCCTGTCACAAATATGTGAAATTATGTCAGTTTTTTCTTTTGGAAAGGTTTTTGTTCTGTTATCGATCATCACAAAATCGTTACCAGTTCCTTGATATTTGTAAAATGTAAATTTCATGCAACAAAGATACATATTAAAAGGATAAATGGAGCTTGTTAAAATGTGGTTAAAGTGCGTTAAAAACAAGTTAAACAGATTTTCTGAAAATGTTAAAATAGTATATTTGAATAACAAAAAATTAAATTAAAATGAAAAAAGTATTCAGTTTTCTTGGAATGGCAATTTTAGGAGGCGCTCTTACATTAGGAGGGTACAAATTGCTTTTTAACGACCAAGTAATAGTAGAAAGAACTATAGAAAAGCCTCTACAAGCAGTAAATACGAATTATACTTCTGCTTACAAGAACGCAAATGCTGCAGAAATGAACACGGATTTTACAGTGGCAGCAGAAAAAACCGTACATGCAGTGGTTCACGTAAAAAATACTGCGGTTAGAACGCAAACCAATCCACTTGATTTGTTTTTTGGGAATGGAAATGGACAAAGAAAATACGAGCAAGTAGGTACAGGTAGTGGTGTAATTATTTCTGCAGATGGTTATATTGTAACAAACAACCATGTAATAGATGGTGCAAATGATTTAGAAATTACACTAAACAATAAAAAGAAATACAAAGCAGAATTAATCGGTAAAGATGCTGCAAATGATATTGCACTGTTAAAAATAGATACAGATGTAGATTTACCATACATTGCTTTTGCAAACTCAGACAATATTAAAATAGGAGAGTGGGTTTTGGCAGTTGGTAACCCTTATAACTTAACATCTACCGTAACTGCAGG
>NZ_CBFHJT010000068.1:6140-7807 GCF_965656025.1 Polaribacter sp. | reverse complement strand
CTCTAACATCGCTAAAAAAATTATAGATGATATTTTAGAGTTTGGGGCTGTACAAGAAGCAATTTTAGGGATTAATATAAATAATCAAGAAAAAGATATTGATGGAGTTAAAATTGAATCTGTTGCAGAAGATGGTGGAGCAGAAAATGCTGGTTTACAATCAGGTGACATTATTACTCAGGTAAACAACGTTAAAATTTCTAAATATTCTGAATTAAGAGGTCAGTTAACAGCAAAAAGACCAGGAGAATCTGTAAATATTACAGTAAATAGAGATGGAGCCTTTATAACAAAAAATGTAAAATTAAGTAAAAAAGACACTTTTGTCTCTAGTGCATTTGGAATTATTTTAAAAGATTTATCTAAGAAAGATTTAAAGAAATATGATATCTCTAAAGGTGTAAAAATTTATAAAAATGCCAACAAATATTTGGATTATTATGGAGTTAAAGAAGGTTTTATCATCACCAAAATAAATAAAAAAGAGGTTTCGAATGCCTCAGAAGCTTCTAAAATATTAGATTATACTTCTAGTAGAAACGAACCCGTTTATTTAGAAGTTATCAATTTAAAAGGAGAAAGAGAGCGTTACGCAATTAGATAATTAATAAAAAACACAAACACTAAAATCCAGATTTTACAATCTGGATTTTTTTTATTTTAAAAATTTTTACGAAATCGATTTCGTATTGTAAAAAAAAGAAATACTTTTGCCGAAAATTTTAAATAATAGTTACAAAACAATGTCGACAATTATAGATTATAACAAAGAAGTTTTATCGCAAGCGCAAACAAGAAGAGCTACTGTACAATTTATCAATATTGTAAACGATTTATGGTACGATAAAGCCATAGAATTGGTAATGTTTAGAAATACTTTGGTTGATAAAAGAGCCAGCGAAGTTTTAAACTTAATAGATTATACAAGAGAGTTTGTAAGCAAACCAATTACAATTATAGATGCTTTAGAAATTGCAAAAGCCATTCAGCAAATAGATTTGCCATCATCAAAATTAGATATTGGTAAACTAGCTTACGAATGTTATTTAAATGCGAAACTATGTGCAGATAAAGTTGCCTTTGTAAAAAAACAATTAAAAAACATAAAAGAAGCAAAAAATATAGAGCCAAAAGATGTGGTTTTATATGGTTTTGGTAGAATTGGGCGTTTGCTGGCAAGAGAACTAATGACTAAAATGGGCAAAGGTTCTCAACTACGTTTAAGAGCTATAGTAACTCGAGGAGAGATTAATGAAACAGTTTTAGAAAAAAGGGCCTCTTTATTAAAAATAGATTCTGTTCATGGAGATTTTTTGGGCACAGTAAGTACAGATGTAGAAAATAATGCATTGATAATTAACGGAACGACAGTTCATCTAATTTCTGCAAATAAACCAGAAGATATAGATTACACAAAATATGGTATCAACAAAGCATTAATTATAGACAATACTGGGGCTTTTAGAGATAAAGAAGCTCTAGAAAGACACTTAAAAGCAAAAGGAGCAAGCAAAGTATTATTAACTGCTCCAGGTAAAGGTGTACCAAACATCGTACATGGTGTAAACCATCAACAGTACAATCCAGACAACGTAGCTATTTTTTCTGCAGCATCATGTACAACCAATGCTATATCACCTATATTAAAAGTGATAGAAGATAATTAC
>NZ_CBFHJT010000068.1:1990-6042 GCF_965656025.1 Polaribacter sp. | reverse complement strand
TAACGTAGCTATTTTTTCTGCAGCATCATGTACAACCAATGCTATATCACCTATATTAAAAGTGATAGAAGATAATTACGGAATTAATAAAGGACATTTAGAAACCATACATGCATACACAAACGACCAAAATTTGGTAGACAATATGCATGACAAATACAGACGTGGTAGAGCAGCAGCTTTAAACATGGTAATTACGGAAACAGGTGCGGGTAAAGCAGTTGCCAAAGCAATACCTGCTTTAGAAGGTAGATTAACTTCGAATGCAATTAGAGTACCTGTGCCAAATGGGTCTTTGGCAATATTAAATTTACAATTGAGAAGCAAAGTAACCAGAGAAAGCATAAATGCAATTATAAAACAACATGCCTTAGAAGGCGATTTGGTAGAGCAAATAAAATACTCGTTAGACAATGAGTTGGTATCATCAGACATTATAGGTACCACAGCTCCATCAATTTTTGATAGCAAAGCAACATTAACAGACCAAGAAACTGTGGTACTTTACGTTTGGTATGATAATGAATATGGATACTCACACCAAGTGATTCGTTTAGCAAAACACATTGCAAAAGTTAGAAGATACACGTATTATTAAAATACTCTTAGTGCAAATTCATTCAAGTAATTTTGAATGTAGAAACCCGTTTCAGATTTCTGTTTCGGGTTTTATTTTTAGAAGCTATTTCACGCTTTCCATTATATCTTTTTATGCTTAATATATTAAAAAAGCTCGTTTTTTTATACCTAACTTTTGTCTTTTACAAGAGTCTAATCAAGTTTAGCATAAAAAGGATGCCATTTCAATCGTGGCTAAACTTGTTTGCTAACTTTCTGTTTTTTTTACCAAATCTATATTTTTAAACTTCCTAATATGGTAAAAAGAATATTCTCCTTAATTTAGCCATAAAAATAAAAGCAATGAAATTTAGATTATTCCTAATAAGCATCTTACTGTTATCTGTGTTAGTAAACGCACAAGAAAAACTTCCATATTACGAAATCCCAAAGATGGATCAAAAGTATACAGCACAAAATACAGTAGCAAGAATGATAGATGGTTTGGGTTTTAGGTACTATTGGGCCACAAAAGGATTAAGACCAGAGGATTTAGCTTATCAACCTAAAGGAGAAGGTAGAAACTGTCAAGCTACCATAAATCACTTATACGATTTGTCTAATATGATGTTGCGCTTAACAAAAACAGAAGTTACTCAAGAAATAGAAAAATCTAAAATGACGTTTTCAGAAATGAGAAAACAAACTTTATTAAATATTGAGGCAGTAAGCAAAAAAATAAAAACCAGTAAAAATTTAGGAAAATTTTCAGTAAAAAATGACGGTAAAATAAGCATCCCATTTTTTAATGTAATAAATGGGCCTATTGCAGATGCTATTTGGCATACAGGGCAAGTTGCAAGTTTTAGGCGTTCTTCTGGCAACCCTATAAACCCAAAAGTAAATCATTTTTCTGGTACAGTAAGAGAGTAAAAAATACCTTTCATTAAAAAAAAAGGTATTTAAAGTCTTTTTAGAAATAACAAAACTTATTCTTCCTCAAAAAATGAAATGTTAGCCTCAAATTCTGGACTTAAAAAATCATCTTTACTCATAAAATATTCCGAAGTTATTAACCTATATCCAGTATCTTTTTTTTGTAGTTCCCAAATTATATCATTGGCCTCTTCAAAAGCTTCATCTGCTTCTAATTGATGATGAAACAGACGAATAATTACATTATGACTATCTAAATTTTTTGCAAAACATTTTAAAGCTATTTCTTTGGTTATATTTTTATCGGCATTTGCGTTTGGTATAATTTCAAAATCAATGATACTAGCTTTTGTGTTCGGAAATTTTCCATTAAAAGCTTTATATAAGAGTTGGTTTATTGTAAAAAGTGTTTGATGTAATTCAATTCTTGGGTATTCTTCAGAAATTTTATCCACAAGCATCTCATATGAAAGAGAATCTATTTGCCCTTCATTTAATTCGTCAGACAGTTTATAATCCAACAAAATTCTAGCAGCTTCACTAGGCTCTTTATCTGCAATAGCCATAAAAAGCAATTCTCTTAATTCTTCGATATCAGTAGTTTTAGTTCCTGGTAATTCAAAACGATTCAAAAGCTCTTTATAATCTTCAATATTCCATGAATTTTCTAGTTCGTCAACTGTAGAAATTTTATGTATTTTTATAGCGTATTTCATTTATTTATTTCATTTTTGAATGATACTTTAGAATACAAAATTTAAACACCAAAAACAAGTTTTTTCTTAGAAATTATGACGATTCAAGAACAGATAATTGCACTTAGAGAGGAGTTAAATACACATAATTACAATTATTATGTTTTAGACAATGCCACAATTTCTGACTTTGATTTTGATAACAAATTAAAAGAACTTGAAAAACTAGAGAAGGTAAACCCTGAGTTTTTCGATGCAAATTCTCCAACTCAAAGAGTAGGAGGTGCCATCACTAAAAATTTTGAAACAGTTACCCATAAAAATAGAATGTATTCTCTAGATAACTCTTATTCTAAAGAAGATTTGTTAGACTGGGAAAAACGAATTCAAAAAAATCTTGGAAGAACAGATATCGAATATACGTGCGAATTAAAATACGATGGAGCATCCATAAACCTAACTTTCGAAAACGGACAATTTGTAAAAGCGGTAACTCGTGGAGATGGTTTTCAAGGAGATAATGTAACAGAAAATGTAAAAACCATACGTTCAATCCCTTTAGTAATACAAAAAGAATTTGTTTCAAATTTCGAAATGCGAGGCGAAATTATTCTGCCTTTAGAAGGTTTTCATAAAATGAATGAAGAACGTTTGGCAAATGATGAGGAAGCATATAGAAACCCAAGAAACACAGCTAGTGGAAGTTTAAAACTTCAAGACAGCGCAGAGGTAGCAAAAAGACCTTTAGATTGTTTATTGTATCAAGTAGTTACAGAAGAACGTAAATATAAGACACATTTTCAAATTCTAGAAAATGCGAGAAACGTAGGTTTCAAAGTCCCAAAAACCATCACTTTAGCAAAAAGTATAGATCAAGTTTTTGAGTTTGTAAATCATTGGGATGCTGAAAGACATAATTTACCATACGAAACAGATGGTGTCGTTATAAAAGTAAATAATTTACAGCAACAAGAAGAGTTGGGTTATACCTCAAAAGCCCCAAGATGGGCAATTGCCTATAAGTTTAAAGCAGAACAGGTTGCTACAGTTTTAAATGAAATAACCTATCAAGTGGGTAGAACTGGTGCAATAACACCAGTAGCAAATTTAGAACCTGTGCAATTAGCAGGTACCACAGTTAAACGTGCATCTCTGCACAATGCAGACCAAATAGCAAAATTAGATATTAGGGAAAAAGATACTGTTTTTGTAGAAAAAGGAGGCGAAATTATTCCAAAAATTATAGCGGTAGATTTTTCTAAAAGACCAATAGATTCTGTACCTACAATTTATGCTACAAATTGTCCAGAATGTAATACGCCTTTGGTTAGAACAGAAGGAGATGCAAAACATTATTGCCCAAATCAATTTGGTTGCGCACCACAAATTACAGGTAAAATACAACATTTTATCAGCAGAAAAGCGATGGATATTGATGGTTTAGGTGGTGAAACTGTAGATTTATTAAGAAAAGAAGGTCTTATAGAAAACTATGCAGATTTATATGATTTAAAAGTAGCGCAAGTAATTCCTTTAGAACGTATGGCAGAAAAATCGGCACAAAATATGATTTCTGGAATCGAAAAATCAAAAGAGATTCCTTTCGAAAAAGTACTATTTGCCCTTGGTATTCGTTTTGTAGGAGAAACTGTGGCTAAAAAATTAGCAAAACACTTTAAGTCTATAAACAATTTAATGGCAGCAACTTTTGATGAGTTAATAAGTGTAGATGAAATTGGCGAAAGAATAGCACAAAGTATTGTAGATTTTTCATCAAACCTAAGTAATATACAACTCATAAACAGATTAAAATCTTATGGTTTGCAGCTACAAGTTTCAGAAGAGAGTTTGCAAAATCAAACC
>NZ_CBFHJT010000068.1:0-1891 GCF_965656025.1 Polaribacter sp. | reverse complement strand
AATATACAACTCATAAACAGATTAAAATCTTATGGTTTGCAGCTACAAGTTTCAGAAGAGAGTTTGCAAAATCAAACCAATAAATTAGAAGGACAAATATTTGTGGTTTCAGGCGTTTTTCATCAAATGAGTAGAAACGAATTAAAGAAAGCCATAGAAGATAATGGAGGTAAAGTAAGTTCATCAATCTCAAAAAAAACAAACTTTATTGTTGCTGGCGATAATATGGGGCCAAGTAAGTTAGCAAAAGCACAAGATTTGGGTGTTTCCATCATTTCCGAACAAGACTTTATAGATAAAATTAGTTAGCAACTAGTTTGGTATTCATTTTGCAGACTAAACCCCATAAATACAAATCAATAAAAGAGTATAAATAGTTGGCATTTAAAACAAAAATGAAAAACATCCTTTACATATATATAATGTCTATTTCTTTCATAGCTTTTTCTCAAAAAAAAGAAACAGACTCGTTACCTAATAATATAGACGATTATATTTTTGTAAAACCAGGAGATTCTGTTATCATACAATTAAAAGGAATCTCATTACTACCCAAACCTAAATTTAATTCTAGAGAAGACATTCGTTATTACCTCTGGTTCAAAAAAAAAGTATTCAAATCATATCCGTATGCAAAACTAGCCTCAGAAAGATTAGACAGTTTAAATGCAAGGTTAAATAGAATCGATTCAAAATACCAAAAGAGGCGATATACCAAACTTGTACAAAATTATATAGAAGGTGAATTCACAGATCAAATTAAAAAAATGACCACTACAGAAGGCAGGTTACTTATCAAATTAATTCATCGTCAAACAGGTAAAACAGCTTTCAATAATATCAAAGGTCTCAGAAGTGGTTGGAGAGCGTTTTGGTACAACACAACAGCCAATATTTTTAAATTATCATTAAAAACAGAATATACACCAGCAACAGAAAACGAAGATTTTTTAATAGAATACATACTACAAAGAGCTTTTAGAGATAACCAATTAAAACCCCAAGAATCTAAATTAAATTTCGATTTTATTAATATATTAAATAAAAAGAAAGCAAAAATAAACGTAGAAGTCTACAAAGAAATGTTTGCGAAAATGAAATCCAGAAAAAAGAACAAGAAAAAAGACTAATTTTTATAGGGTTCCCCCGCAAAAAAAAGCGGGGTCGGGCTTTCCATTATATCTTTTTTTAGGTTTTTATTTTTATACAAAGTCATTATTTAACAATGGTTTTTATAGAAAAAGCCATATTATATAATTAGGAATAAAAAAAAGGATGTCATTTCAATCCCTAACCCGGACATATTTAGCAGGGTTACTGCAAAAAAAAACTTCATTCCACATAAAAATATAAAACAAAAGTAGAAATTCCACCTATGTTTTTCTACATGCCTATGTGTTAAATCCCATTTTTGACATAAATATTTCCATAAAATCCATTTTAGAATTTCAACAATCCTATACCGAAAGTTCTTATAAAAAGAGTAAGTCAATCCAGTCATTTCACTCAAGATTAATCAAGGAGTAAAAAAAGCAAAAAAATATTGAAAAATTTTTCGTTTATAACTACTGCATTTACAGAGATTTATAAGGGGTTAAAAAAATAAAACAAAAAAGAGTTTAAAAAATAGTTGTGGGAATAGAAATGAGTTGTATATTTGCACCCGCTAACGGGAAAACGATAGTTTGATTAGCGGAGTTCATTGAGTTGTTTGTTATTATAATAGGGGTTAAGGGATTAGATTTTTTTTACAAAAAGATTTAAAAAAAAATTAATTTTTATTAGGATGTAAGAAAAAAAACCTTGTATCTTTGCAGTCCGAATTTTCGGGAGGAAAAAAGTTCAAGTTTTAAGGGTTTTAAAAAAGTTTAAAAAAAATTATTTTTTACTT
>NZ_CBFHJT010000067.1:16626-17649 GCF_965656025.1 Polaribacter sp. | reverse complement strand
CAAAAGCCTTAGTACGTGGTAAAGTAGACTTTTCCATTTTTGTAGAAATGACTGCAGATGAAACCTCTACAACCATTAATCATGGTGTTGTAAAAGAATATATGCAACAACTTAGAAATGTGGTACAAACAGGGAATTCTAGCGATGTTGAATTACTAAAAATGGCTGTAAAAATGCCAGATGCCCTAAAAACAGAACGCGAAGAATTAGATGAAAATGAATGGGCAGCAATAGAAAAAGCTATTGAAATTGCCACAAAAGAAATTGTACAATATAGAATTGATGAAGCCGCATCTTTAGAAATAGATTTTAAAGAAAGAATCGCCAACATTAAAAAGTATTTAGAAGAAGTAAAAGCCTTAGATGGTGACAGAGTAGAAAATGTAAAAACCCGTTTGCAAAAAGCCATAGACGATTTAAAAGTTGATACCGACGAAAACAGATTTGAACAAGAATTGATTTATTATTTAGAAAAACTAGATATAAATGAAGAAAAAGTACGTTTGGCAAACCATTTAGACTACTTTTTAGAAACCTTGGCAACACCAGATTCTAATGGTAAAAAACTAGGATTTATTGTACAAGAAATGGGTAGAGAAATTAACACAACAGGTTCTAAAGCCAATTTTGCACCCATGCAAAAAGCAGTGATTCAAATGAAAAACGAGCTAGAGCAAATTAAAGAACAGATTCTGAATGTGCTTTAATTGGTTTTTAGTTGATGGTTTTTAGTTTGTAGTTAAATCCATCAACAAAAAACGAATACCAAAAAACTAAATTATGTCAGATTTTAAAGGAAAATTATTCGTATTCTCAGCACCTTCAGGTTCAGGTAAAACTACTATTGTGCGCCATTTACTGGCACAAGAAAAATTTAATTTAGCTTTTTCTATTTCTGCAACTTCTAGAGATCCAAGAGGTTTTGAAAAAGATGGTGTAGATTATTATTTTATCGATTTAAAAGATTTTAAAAATAAAATTAGAAATGATGAATTTTTAGAATGGGAAGAAGTCTACAGAGAC
>NZ_CBFHJT010000067.1:15797-16235 GCF_965656025.1 Polaribacter sp. | reverse complement strand
CTTACAACTTCAAAACTATAACCTCCGACAATATATTATGAAAATTGGTTTATATTTTGGTACATTCAACCCCATACATGTGGGGCATCTTATAATTGCCAATTATATGGTAGAAAATTCAGATTTAGATGAAATCTGGATGGTGGTAACACCACATAATCCTTTTAAAAAGAAAAGTAGTTTACTAGAAAATCATCATCGATTTGAGTTGGTGTATAGAGCCACTGAAAACTACACAAAAATTAAACCCTCAGACATCGAATTTAAATTGCCACAACCCAACTATACGGTGCATACTTTGGCGCATATTTCAGACAAATATCCTACTAAAGAATTTAGCCTAATTATGGGAGAAGACAATTTAAAAAGTTTTCATAAATGGAAAAATTTTGAAACCATTTTAGAACATCATCACATCTATGTATACCCAAGAATTGC
>NZ_CBFHJT010000067.1:0-15717 GCF_965656025.1 Polaribacter sp. | reverse complement strand
CAATGATTAGAAAAGGAATACAACAAAATAAAAATATACAGCCCATGCTTACCAAAGAGGTTTGGCGTTATATAGACGAAATGAATTTTTATAGAAAATAATTTAATTATTTTTACATCGTTATAAGTAAAAAACCATTAAATGGCTTTGGTTGTATATTTGTAATTAACAAACCTTAACTTGTGAGCAAAAAGGATAAAAAAAAGGGGAAACTAAAACAAAAACTAACAGATAAATACAGGTTAGTTGTTTTAAATGAAGATACTTTTGAAGAACGTTTTTCTTTAAAACTATCTCGTTTAAACGTATTTGTTTTGGGTGGTATTTTCTCTATTCTTTTAATCGCTGTAACTTCTGTAATTATTGCATTTACACCAATTAAAGAGTATATACCTGGGTATTCATCTACAAAATTAAAAGCAGATGCTGTAAAACTAACTTTTGAGGCAGATTCTTTAAAACAAAAACTGGCCATTTTAGAAAACTATACAAAAGCATTAAAACCAGTTTTAACTGGAGAAATTACCTCTGAACAAATAGACTCTTTACAAGTAGAAGCTAGACAAATAACCATAGATGAAAGTGAGTTAGATGCTAGTAAAGAAGATTCTTTATTTAGAGAAAAGGTAGATAAAATAACTCAATTTGCACTTTTAGACAACGCCAAAAGCAATGTGAAAATTGTATTTTTTGCGCCTTTAAAAGGGACTATTTCTCAAAGTTTTGATGCCAATTCTAAACATTTTGCAGTAGATATTGTTGCAAAAACTGGTACACCTATTAAAGCTGCAGCAGATGGTACTGTAATTTTTTCTGGTTGGAGCGCAGAAACTGGTTATGTGATTATCTTAAAACACAATAAAGATTTTATTTCTGTATACAAACACAATGGTAATTTGCTAAAACAACAAGGGGATTTTGTAAAATCTGGCGAAGTTATAGCAAGTGTAGGTTCTACAGGAGAATTAACAACAGGTCCGCATTTACATTTCGAACTTTGGAAAGGTGGTTATGCCATAAATCCAACAAATTTTATAGATTTTAAATAATGAGTATTAAATCTTTTTTTGCAATTCCTTTTGCTAAAATAGCCACTAAAAAAGTGTATAAATGGGCAAAAAATCCACTAAAAACACAAGAAAAGGTTTTTAAAAATTTAATTGCTAAAGGCAGCAAAACTGCGTTTGGTAAAGACCATAATTTTAGTGCCATTTCTAATTATGCTGATTTTAAAAAACAAGTTAAAGTTACAGATTACGAAGGATTAAGACCTTATGTAGATAGAATCGTTGCTGGCGAATCTGATGTACTTTGGACAGGTAAACCCCTATATTTTGCCAAAACTTCTGGTACAACTTCTGGGGCAAAATACATCCCTATTACAAAAGATTCTATGCCAACGCATATAAAAGCAGCAAGAAACGCTTTGTTGTTTTATATCGCAGAAAAAAACGATGCTAGTTTTGTAGATGGAAAAATGATTTTTTTACAAGGAAGCCCTGTTTTACAAGATAAAAATGGCGTTAAATTAGGTAGACTTAGTGGAATTGTGGCACATTATGTACCACAATATTTACTAAAAAATAGATTACCAAGTTGGGAAACGAATTGTATAGAAGATTGGGATACTAAAGTAAATGCCATTGTAGAGGAAACCATTAATGAAGACATGTCTGTTATTAGTGGTATACCATCTTGGGTACAAATGTATTTTGAAAAACTGATTGATAAAACTGGTAAAAAAGTATCAGAATTATTCCCTAATTTTAATTTCTTTATTTATGGAGGTGTCAATTTTGAACCTTACAAAAACAAATTCGAGAGTTTAATTGGTAAAAAAATAGATTACATAGAATTATATCCTGCTTCTGAAGGTTTTATTGCTTACCAAGATTCGCAAACCGAAAAAGGAATGTTATTGCAACTAGATTCTGGTATTTTTTATGAATTTATTCCTGCTACAGAATTTTTTGATGAAAACCCCACAAGAGTTTCTCTTAAGGATGTAAAAGTTGGCGTTAATTACGTAATCATTTTAAATACAACTGCAGGTTTATGGGGCTATAATATTGGCGATACAGTTGAATTTACATCAACAAAACCCTATAGGATAAAAGTTACAGGGCGTATAAAACACTTTATTTCTGCCTTTGGCGAACATGTAATTGGTAAAGAAGTAGAAAAGGCTTTAAATGATGCTATAAAAGGTACAGATATTAATATTAGCGAGTTTACAGTAGCGCCTCAAGTGAATCCGAAAAATGGTTTACCTTATCATGAATGGTTTATAGAATTTGAAACTGAACCAAAAAATTTAGAAGAATTTGAGCAAAAAGTAGATGCATCTATGCAGGCACAAAATATTTATTATCTAGACTTAATTGAGGGCAAAATTTTACGACCACTTATTATTAGAAAAGTTAAAAAAGGTGGTTTTCATAATTATATGAAATCTATTGGTAAATTTGGTGGTCAGAATAAAATTCCGCAATTGTCTGATAACAGAAAAATTGCAGATGTTTTAGAAGATTTTATAATTAAAGATTAAATAAAATGGGAGGAGATTTTTTATTTTTAGGACTCGCAATAGCCTTAGTTATTGTATACTTTTACAACAAATTTAGAAACAGACGTTAATGAGTACAATTAGAATAACAAAGCAATTCAATTTTGAAACAGGCCACGCTTTATATGGTTATAATGGAAAATGTAAAAATGTTCATGGTCATTCGTACAAACTTTCTGTAACGGTTTCTGGAAAACCCATAGCAGACAATACCCATGTAAAATTTGGTATGGTGATAGATTTTGGTGATTTAAAAAAGATTGTAAACGAAGAAATTGTTGATGTTTTTGACCATGCCACTGTATTTAATAAAAACACACCTCATGTAGAATTAGCAAAAGAGTTAATGGACAGAGGGCATGAGGTTTTATTAGTAGATTACCAACCTACAAGCGAAATGATGGTGATTGATTTTGCTAAAAAAATATCGAAAAGATTGCCAGTAAATATTAAACTACATTCTATAAAATTACAAGAAACGGATACCAGTTTTGCAGAGTGGTTTTCGAGTGAAAACTAAACTTATACTTGCTTAAAAGTAATGTTAATTTTTATCTCTTTCATTCTTTTATCTAGCTGACTTCTTTGTCTACTAAATACTGACTCTTTTGGCATTTTTAAGGCATTAGAGAGTTCGAACTTTAAATCTTTTAGTACCCTTTCTCTTCGTTTGTTAATGGTTATGTAGTTGTCTTCTTTTAAATCTTTAGACAACGCATCATTTAATAATTGTAACTCAAAAAACTTATCTTTTTTCATTAAAAACACCTTTAATACTGCTTTGTTTAATGGAGACAATTGCAATGGTATTTTTCTATTTATAAAAAACTGGTCTTTGTTAACGTTGTACAATAATTGATGTCTCTTTGTTACATAACTTACATATAGTTTGTAACATCCGTAACAAAAAGTAAATGCAAAAACCACTATCAAAAAACCATACAGTAAAATAGAATATTGTTCACTAACATACAAAGGCGTCTCAGAAATAAGCTTGCCTTTTAAACTGGTGTAAGGTTCGCTAATAACATAGTAATTTTGGTTAGACTCGTATACATAAGTAATCAATTCAGGACGCTGAAAGTATTTAAGCGCTTTAATATTTTTAAAAATTGAATAGTCAAATGTTTGTACAGTATTGTTGAAAAAATCTACTTCAACAATGTTATCATGAAAGGATACAGCTTTATCGTCTATTTGTAATCTAATTTGAAAATAAGAGAGAATATTAAGTAAAGGGAGGTCTTTGTTTATTCTTTTTTCTTTGTGCCATGTAAATGTGTTTAAATCTAATCGCCTTACATATTCATCTAAAACATGGTCTCTTTTGCTTAAATAGTCCATTACATAAAGATTGGTTCCCTTTTTTAAAAAGAAAGACGAAACTCTTGGGCTAATACTCTCTATATTATTTGTTTTTTTTAAGAGCCACTCGTTGGTTACAAAATCATAATACGTAATGATGTTTTTTTTGGTGAACAAACCATAACCAGAAAATAAATAAGGTTTGTTATCGTATACAAAAGGAATAGCAAAATATTGATTTTTGTGGCTAAAGGAGTTGTCAATACGAGTAAAAGTATTGTTTTTAAATGTTAACGTAATGCCACAACCATTTTCTACCAAATAAGTAACATCATCTATTTGATACTGATAGTCATTAAATAAAGAGCGTTGTAATGGTTTTGGAAACTTAGTTTTAAAACGCGTTTCAAAATTAAAACCTCTATACCCTGTGGTATCATTTACAATAATAACAGGCTCCTTTGTCTTAGCATCTTTAAAAAGCAAATATTCTTGACTAATTTTTAAAGGCTCTTGTGCATAAAATGTGTGCGACAAGAAAAAGACAAAAAGTAGTAATAGGTTAGTGTGGTTGGTTTTTTGCAAAGTGGAAAAATTAAAATTCTAAAATTATTTACTACCCAAATTTAAGAGTTTTTCATAGAATAAAAAATATGCGAAATTATGATGTCGTATAATTTTTTGAGAAAATAATAGATTTAAATCTAGATTTGAAAATATTTTAAAATGTATTTCAATGAAAAAATTTGTTTTACTGCTTTTTTTAGAACTTTTTTTGAGCTCTATATGTAATGCAAAAATAAAATCAATAATTAAATCATGGAACCAATCTCTTTAAGTTTATTACCAATTATAGTAAACAAATTATTAGCCAGTAATAAAGCTGAAAAAAAGGAAGCTTTAGCATCATTAAAAAAAATGCTCTTGGTAGAGTGTAGAATTAATCTCAAAATTTTAGACGTTACCAAAAATGACCATATAGGACAAGAAGAGAAATACAATTTATTATCAAGTCTGAAAAATGAAGCTTCTAATGCTTTGTTTGGTTATGCAGATTATTCGATAGTTAAAACCTATTTACCAATACTAGAGTTAAACAAAGATGATTCTTTAGAAAATGATTTATTATTAGTCTCTATTATTAGTAAAATTGAACTTCTAAAAATATTATCATCTGATTTGAAAAAACTATCAGAGCAAAAAGTTATTATATTAAAAGCCAGAATAAATAATTTACATGAGCAATTGACTGCGATTGTAAAAAAGTTAAATAATGATTTAGCTTAAAAAATTGAAATCTTTAGTTATTTATAATTTATAAAAAATAAAACCATGAAAAGAATATTCCCTCTTACAGTAATTACACTATTGCTTTTTGCAAACGCATTTGCAACAGACCGTTTTGTAAACCCTAACCTTTCTCAAGGTAATGGTACTACTTTATTTACAACCATTACAGATGCTGTTACAGCAGCTCAAAATGGAGACCGTATTATTATAACATCTTCTACTTATAATGAAGCTGAATTAACAATTGATAAATCTTTGCAGATTATACCTCAAACAGCAGGAACAACAATTAATTTTAATGCTAATATTAAAATATCTAGTACTTCAGAATTGAAGGTCGAGTTAATTGGTTTAAATTTAGGTTTTTACTCTGTTTTAGCCGTAAATGATGGATTACCAAATAATCCTACTTCTTTAAATTTAATAAATATTTCATGTGAAAATATTTTAATAGATAAAGATTATATAATACCGAATATTATTGAGTCTAATGTGGCAAATGAAATAATAATTAGAGCAGGAAATGTATTAAAAACTAATTGTAATAAATTATTTATTTATGATGGTCCTGACTCAAATTTACTATTAGGCAATATTATTATTTCGAATAATAATATTTCTTCAGTACTACAATTTTATAATGATGATTTAAAATTTATAATATCTAATAATATATTACATGACATATATATTACAAATTGGAATAAAAATATTGAGTTAAGCAATGAAATTTTTAATAATAATTTTATATCCAAGGATAATAATTGTAATGCTTTAACTGGAAATGCACCTAGACTTTATTTTTCTGTTGTAGGACAATTGGGTGGGTGTTGCAATTACTATACACAATTTAGAGTTTCATATTACAATATAATTTTTACGAGTAATCTTTTTGATACCTCCCCATTATTTCCAAAACCTTCATATATGGATAGTGGAACATCTCCACAATTTTCAACAAATCAAGATAGAAATCTAATAAGAAATATTTATAACTCTTGTCAAGAACCTTCTCGTAATTATGGTTGGAATTCACTTAGTTCAATTTTTCCAAACGAATATTCTTCTGGATATTTTGAATGGAGTTTTAATCATAAAAAATTACCTAAAACAATTAATACTGCTACATCTTTATCTTTTACTAATTCAGAATCTTTATCTTTAATAAATGACGCAGGAAATCCAAACCATAAGTATTATGATATTGATTTAACAATAAATGATAGGGGTATCGATGGAGGCCCTTATTCTCAATTAAACTACAACGCAGCAAACCCAAATAATAGCCGTGCCTTTATTTTTGACTTAGAAATGCCTTCCGATATATTTCCAAATGAAAATATAGAGATTAAGGCCAAAGCATATCACAAAAATTAAGTAATAGCTATGAGATATTTTATACTATTCTTTTTATTGAGTTGTACAGTTTTTTCACAAGAAAATAATATTACCAATGCAGAATATTATTGGGGTCAAACAGACCCTGGTTTTGGGCAAGGTGTTGCACTTAATGCAGCAGACGGAGAGTTTAACACTGCTATTGAAGGAATAATAGCTAATTACTCTGTAACCCAAACAGTATATGGCCCAATATTGTTTAATTTAAGAGTGAAAGACGCCGAAGATAATTGGGGGCCAACCTTTAAAAAAGTAATTTTTATTGGAGGTGAAACAGATACACCCCAACAAATTACTATAACTGGTTTTGAATATTACTTTGGTAATTTTGACCCTGGAGAAGGTAACGGAACAGCTATTGTAGCATTTGATGGAGCTTTAGATAGTGCTGTAGAAGAAGTTTTTAGAAATCAAGTTACCTGGGATATTGCTTCAGGACCAATTTTGTTTAATATAAGAGCTAAAGACGCTGAAGGCAATTGGGGACCGGTATTTAAAAAAACTATCTTTCCTTATGGAGCAAACCCAAATGCTGAATTAATAGCTGAAGGTGATTCCATAGAAATTTGCCCGGGATCAGAAGTAACCTTAACTTATAATGGTCCTTTTGGATACAAACCTACCTGGTTTGATGGTTCAACTGAAAATACGATTACTTTTACACCAGAAGAGGAGGGTAATATAAGTTGTAGCGCTACTTTAAATGGAAACACATATACAGATACAATAGAAGTTAAATTTAAAGAATTACCTAGCACAGATATTTCAATAACTGGAAGTATTTTAGTTTGTAGTTCTAGTAATTTTAATTTAGAAACTGAGGAAAACTCAGACTATAGTTATCAATGGTATTTAGATGGCAATGAGATTACAAATGCTACAAATGCATCTTATTTACCAACTGCAATAGGTTCTTATACTTTAGAAATAATAGACAACAATACAACATGTAGTAAAATTACAGAACCAACAATATTAACGTCATCTTATGAGATTAGTCCTATAGATATTTCTAATTTTTGTAGAGAATTAGTTTTAACAGTACCTTTAGGGTCTGCAAATAGTTATCAATGGAAAAAAGACAATATAAATATTACTAATGCTACATCAAATACATATACAGCAACTGAATCTGGGTCTTATACATGTATTATAAATAATGAAAACTGTTCGTTTACAACGTCTGCTAAAGTAATAAATACAACTGTAAATAAACCCATTGGAGATACTAATCAAGAATTTAACTCTGGTGATACTTTAGAAGATTTAAATGTGTCTGGTGTAAATCTTGCTTGGTACTCTAGTCCAACAGAAAACAGTTCGCTACCTTTATCTACAGAATTGGTAAGTAATACTTCATACTATGTATCTCAAACAATTAATAATTGCGAAAGCGAAAGACTTGTTATAACAGTTCAATTAAGTACACTGTCTAATAACCAATATTTAATTAAAAAAATATCAATTATTCCAAATCCTGCTAAAAATATTGTTTCAGTAGAAGCTAATGTGTTTTTTAATAAAATTGAAATTTTTAATACACTAGGTCAGAAAATAGAAACTAAAATTTTTAACAAATCGAATAATCAAAAAATAAATCTATCTAAATACAACACAGGTATTTATTATTTTAAAATTTCAAATGAAAATTATTCTACTACAAAATCAGTAATCAAAAACTAATTCTTACATGTAGAATAAACAATTTAATAAAAGAAAAAATCCAAAAACTAAAAAGTTTCTAAAGAAATTTTGGGGAAAGTTGAAAATTGAAAATTGAAAAAGAAAAACACCCCTTCTAGATAAACTAGAGGGGTTTCCTGTTTTTAAGATTGTAATAAAATTTACTTCCCGTTAAAAGTATTCATGGTATTATTTAAACCTGCTGTTCCAAAAGAAGTTATAATTTCTGTGGCAACAGGCAAACGTTCTATTAATTGGCTTATTTCGTCTTTATTCCATTCGCCTAAAACGTAATCTACTTGCCTGCCTTTAGAATAATTGGCTCCTACTCCAAAACGAAACCTTGGGTATTTATTAGTTCCTAATTTCTCTTGAATATCTTTTAATCCGTTATGCCCACCTGCAGAACCCTTTGTTTTTACACGGATGGTACCAAAATCTATGTTGATATCATCTGTAATAACCAAGATATTTTCTAGGGCTATTTTTTCTTTTTGCATCCAATATTTTACTGCTTTTCCGCTTAAATTCATAAATGTACTTGGTTTTAAAAGAACAAAAGTTCTTCCTTTAAACCTAAATTTAGCAATGTCTCCTAATTTTTCGGTTTCGAAAGTTACATTATGATCTTCTGCCACTTCATCTAATATTTTAAATCCGATATTATGTCGTGTATTGGTATATTTATCACCAATATTTCCTAAACCTACTATTAAATATTTTTTCATTAATTCCTCTTTACTTTCAATTTTAATACCTAATATATTTTTAAAAAACACCAAAATTTTCATTCTTCAAAAGTAAGAAGAAATATAAAGTTACGTACTCTTAATTTTAGTAGCAACTTATTTTAATTAAAAGACCCTGAAACCAGTTCAGGGTGTAAAAAAAAGCGTTACAAAAATGTAACGCTTTTTAAAATTATAATCGCTAGAATAAAAATCTATTCTGTTGCTGCTGGTGCTTCTGCAGCTTCATCTGTAGTTTCATCTTCATCTAAATCTTCTGCAACTGCGTTACGAGAAGTTCTAACTTGAACAACTACTGTATTGTCTGGGTGCATAAATGTGTAATCATCATTAGCTAATGATGTTACAAATAATTTATTTCCTATTTTTAATTTAGAAATATCTGCTGTTACAAAATCTGGTAAGTTAGCTGGTAAAGCTTTTACTTTTAATTTACGGTTTGTAAAACGTAAAGAACCACCATTTAATACTCCAGGAGATGTACCTGTTAATTTTACAGGAATGTTCATTGTTACTTCTTTATCATCAAATAACTGATAAAAATCTACATGTAAGATTTTGTCTGTTACAGGGTGAAATTGAATGTCTTGTAAAATAGCAGCTATTTTTTGTCCATCAACATTAATTGTTGCAGTATATACGTTTGGAGTGTATACCAAGTTTTTAAATGCTAATTCTTCTGCTGAAAAATGCACTGGCTTATCTCCTCCGTAAATAACGCAAGGAACCATACCAGCATTACGTAAGGCTTTGGTAGCTACCTTGCCCACGCTTTCTCTTTTTGATCCTTTAATTGTAATTGATTTCATTACTTGTTTTTAAATATTTATATTATAAACTTTCCACTAATCGAAGTATTGTCTTGCACTTTATGCATAACATCTGCGAATAATGGCGCGCAAGATACTACTTTTATTTTAGATGTAGCTCTTTTTAACGGAATTGTGTCTGAAACAATTAATTCTGTTAAAGCAGAGTTCTCTATCTTTTCATAGGCATCACCTGACAAAACAGGATGTGTACAAATTGCACGTACACTTAAAGCACCTCTTTCTTTCATTAAGTTTGCTGCGTGTGCTAGCGTACCTCCAGTATCTATCATATCATCCACAAGAATAATATTTTTACCTTCTACTTCACCAATTACCTCCATATGCCCAATTACATTTGCTTTTTTACGCTGTTTGTAACAAATAACTACATCTGCGTGTAAATGTTTAGAATATGCATAGGCTCTTTTAGAACCTCCCATATCTGGAGAAGCAATTGTTAAATTGTCTAATTTTAAACCTTCTATATATGGCATAAAAATAGTAGAAGCAAATAAATGATCTACGGGTCTTTCAAAAAATCCTTGAATTTGATCTGCATGCAAATCCATGGTCATAATTCTTGTAGCACCTGCTGCTTCTAATAATTTTGCTACTAATTTTGCACCAATGGCAACTCTTGGCTTATCTTTTCTATCTTGTCTTGCCCAACCAAAATAAGGCATTACTGCAGTAATATGTCTTGCTGATGCTCTTTTTGCTGCGTCTAAAATTAATAGCATTTCCATAAGATTGTCTGCATTCGGAAATGTGGAACCTATGATAAAAATGCGTCTTCCTCTTACAGATTCTTCAAATGCGGGCTGAAATTCGCCATCGTTGAAGTAGGTTATTTCAATATTACCTAATTCTGTATTATATTCTTTGGCAATATTAGCTGCTAAATCTTTACTTTGTCTGCAGGCAAAAAGTTTTGGTGCTAATTGATTTGTAGGCATTTAGTTGTTTTTTTGTTGTGTTGTTGTGAGTTTACAAAAGTAGAAATTATTTATTGAGTTTGAAATTAATTTATAGACTTTAAAATAAAATAATTTAATACATTTGCAATCTCAATAACTTGCTCAAGTGGCGGAATTGGTAGACGCGCTGGATTCAAAATCCAGTTCTTTCGGGAGTGTGGGTTCGATTCCCACCTTGAGTACGAAAAACCCTTTTAATTATTTGATTATCAGGGTTTTTTTAATTTAAATAACGTTAAAGTATCTTAAAACTCCTTAATAATACCAATATAAATAATTTACAACATCTACTTTTTTAGAAAATAATCCCTTATAATTTTAAAAATTTAGTTTAATTCATTGTTTTCATCTCCTAACCCTATTATTATAATTAAGAAATAAAAAAAATTCTTTTATTTAAAATTTATAATGTTTCTCTCTATAGTAATATACAAACTGAATCTAATAATAAAATTCTTTAGAGATTCATGTTTGTTATGCAATACACCTTATCACTTATTACCAAACAACAACAATTTGAAATCCAAAATAGTTATAATAAATTTAGTTAAAGAATTTACAAACAATGTATTCTATTTATGATTATTATTTTAAACGTTTTTTATACATTGTTCCTCCCTATTTATTTTTCTTTCAGTAACAGTAAAATATTTTTATTTGTTAAATTAATAAAACAATAGTGCTTTAGGTGAAATAACCTTTTTTCATTAATTGTTATTTCTTAGTTTTTGCTCCCATTTCCAAGAAGAACTAATCATTTCATGTAAATTTTTATTAGCTGTCCAACCTAATTTTTCCTTTGCTAATTTGGTTGACGCAAATAGTTTTGGAACATCACCAGCTCTTCTTTCGGTAATTTCATAATTTAATTTTGAATTGGTAACTTCTTCGAAAGTATTAATTATATCTAATACAGAAAACCCATTTCCAGTACCTAAATTAAAAATTTCAAAAGGTTGTTCTTGTTTTTTATCTATTATTCTTTTTACAGCTAAAACATGCGCTTTTGCTAAATCAACAACATGAATATAATCTCTTATTGGAGTTCCATCTTTTGTTGGATAATCATTACCATAAACCATTAGTTTTTCACGTAAACCTACTGCTGTCTGTGTAATATATGGCATTAAGTTATTAGGAACACCACTTGGTAGCTCTCCTATTAAACCAGATTCGTGAGCGCCAATAGGGTTGAAATAGCGTAATGATATAGATTGTAATTTACTGTCTGATTTTATAACATCATCAATAATTTCTTCTGCAATTTTCTTTGTATTTCCATAAGGAGAAAACGGACGTTGTGTTTCATTTTCTTCTGTAATTGGAAGTGTTTCTGGTGTTCCATAAACAGTAGCTGATGAAGAAAAAATAAAACCTTTTATACCGTTTTCTAATTGTGAAGAAAGTGTATTTAACAGAGAATATAAATTATTTTTATAATACATTAATGGCTTTTGCACTGATTCTCCAACAGCTTTATGAGCAGCAAAATTAATAACTGCTTCAGCATCATTATGCTTTTTAAAAACAGCTTTAGTTGCTGTTTTATCTTTTAAATCAATATTGACAAAAGTTGGCTTGGTTCCTGTAATTTTTAAGATTCTTTCTAACGTGTCTTCTGTTGAATTAGATAAATCATCTAAAATAACTACTTCATAATTATTTTCGATTAATTCTACAACTGTATGAGAACCAATATAGCCACAACCTCCAGTTACTATTATTTTGTTTTTCATTATATTTTATTTTTGAAACTACAAACTTAATAAAAATAATTAAAAAACCTACCAGAACCTACTAGTTGTTTTTATTAAAAGAAATTGTATATTTGCTACATGGGAATTGTATCACTTAAAAAAAATATTGGTGTACCAAAATATAAACAAATAGTAACTTCAATAGAAGACGCTCTCACTAATGGTACTTTAAAAAAAGGAGATCAATTACCCTCTTTAAATAAAATAAAAAATACTCATAAATTATCTAGAGATACTGTTTTAATGGCTTTTAATGAGTTAAAAAACAGAGGTATTATTCATTCTGTAGTTGGTAAAGGTTATTATGTTTCTAGTATCGATGTAGAAGTTAAGAAAAAGGTTTTTTTACTCTTTGATGAATTAAACTCCTTTAAAGAAGACCTGTATAATTCTTTTTTAGAAAATTTAGGAGATAATATTCAAGTTGATATTTTCTTTCATCATTTTAATAATGACATCTTCAATAAATTAATTAATGACAGTATAGGCAACTATTCTTATTACGTAATTATGCCTGCTAACCTTAATGAAACTCAAGTAATTCTTCAAAATTTACCAAATGATAAGGTATACCTTTTGGATCAAGTTCCCAAAGGGTTAGAAAATTATCCTGCGATATACCAAGATTTTGAAAATGATATTCAAAAAGGGTTGTTTACAGGTTTACACGCCATTAGGAAATATGAAAAACTAGTTTTAGTATTCTCTGATCAAAAACAACCAAAACAGTTGTTAAATGGGTTTTTAAATTTTTGTGGTAATTACAAAATCAACTATGAAATTACTAAAACTATATATAAGAGAACCCCTGAAAAAGGTGAGTTATATATCGTTTTTGAGGATAAAGATTTGATTAAAATCATTAAAAAAATAAAAGAACAAAAATTACAATTAGCTAAAGATATTGGTATAATTTCATATAATGACACGTTATTAAAAGAAGTCGTCTCAGATGGTATTACAACCATTTCAACAGATTTTAACTTCATGGGAAAAACATTGGCAGAAATGATTTTAAAAAACGAACAAACATCTGTGATTAATCCAAGTAAATTACTGTTTAGAAAATCTATATAGTGTTTTAAGTTATGTTAGAAATAATGTTAAAACACTTATATCACATAAACATTAATATTAAATAAAACATACCATAATGGTAAAATTAATAAAAGAAGTAAAAGAAAGTTTTAAAGCAACATTTAAGGTAGAGCCTTTGCTTGTTTTTTCTCCTGGTAGAATAAACATTATTGGTGAGCATACAGACTATAATGATGGTTTTGTGTTTCCTGCTGCTGTTGATAAAGGCATTGCAGCTGCAATTCAAAAAAGTGATACAGGAAGTTGCACAGCTATTGCTTTAGATTTAGATAGTAAAATTGAATTTGATTTAGATAAACTAAAACCATCTAAAGAAGGAAGTTGGGAGAATTATGTTTTTGGTGTAGTTGCAGAAATACAAAATAGAAATAAAGTTGTTGGGGATTTTAATATTGTTTTTAAAGGAAATATACCTGGTGGAGCAGGTATGTCATCCTCTGCAGCATTAGAAAATAGCGTAGTTTTTGGACTAAATGAATTGTTTGAGTTGGGATTAACCAAAACAGAAATGATTTTAATTTCGCAAAAAGCAGAGCACAATTATGTGGGTGTTAATTGCGGAATTATGGACCAATATGCAAGTATGTTCGGCATTAAAGACAATGCTTTGCATTTAGATTGTAGAACTATACAATCTAAACCGTACAAAATTGATTTTAAAAAACACCAATTCATATTAATCAACACCAATGTAAAACATAGTTTGTCTGATAGTGCTTATAATGATAGGCGATCTGCTTGCGAAAGTATTGCAACATTATTGGATGTTAAAGCTTTAAGAGATGCTACAGAGGCAGATTTAGAAAAAATAATTGATAAAGTTACTCCAACCAATTATCAAAAAGCACTATACGTTATTCAAGAAAATGAACGCACTTTAAAAGCAGCTAAGGCTATTGAAGATAATGATTTAGAAAGGCTAGGAAAATTAATCTATCAATCTCATGCAGGATTATCTGACCAATACAAAGTAAGTTGTGATGAATTAGATTTTTTAGTAGCACAAGCAAAGAAAAATAAATATGTTTTAGGAGCAAGAATGATGGGTGGTGGCTTTGGTGGATGTACTATTAACTTAGTAGCAAGAAACGAAGTTAATGCATTCGAAGAAACAGTTTCTAAAGCCTATAAAAATAAGTTTGATAAAGAATGTTCTGTTTATTTTATAGAACTTTCTAATGGTACGCACTTAGTAAAATAATCATCAAGAAAACTATTATAATGGAAAACACAAATTTACAAGATTACTCTCATAAAAGATTTAATATTTTAACAGGTGAATGGGTTTTAGTTTCACCTCATAGAGCTAAAAGACCTTGGCAAGGGCAAAATGAAGAAATTTCTAAAAATATAAGACCAACTTATGATGAAAAATGTTATTTATGTGCTACCAATACAAGAATTAATGGTGAAGTAAACCCAGACTATAAAGATGTATTTGTATTTACAAACGATTTTGCTGCACTGCAAAATGATTCGCCAAAATTCAATATAAATGACGGTTTGTTAAAAGCAGAAAGCGAAACTGGAATTTGTAAAGTAATTTGTTTTAGTCCAGATCATTCTAAAAGTTTGGCAGATATGGCTGTAAATGATATTGACAAAGTTGTAAAAGTTTGGCAGAAAGAATATGCTTTTTTGGGTAGTAAAGAAAATATCAATAATGTACAAATTTTCGAAAACAAAGGTGCTGTAATGGGTTGTAGTAATCCTCATCCTCATGGACAAATTTGGAGTCAATCTACCTTACCAAACGAAGTTGAAAAGAAAGACAACCAACAACGTAATTATTTTAAAGAAAAAAACTCTAGTCTTTTAGGAGATTACTTAAAACAAGAATTAGATACAAAAGAAAGAATTATTTTTGAAAATGAGGATTTTGTAATTTTAATTCCTTTTTGGGCTATTTGGCCTTTTGAAGCTATGATTGCTCCCAAAAAACAGTTTAAAGATATCACAGAATTATCAGAAGCAGAAAGTTTAGCTTATGCAGAAGCAATATCTGTGCTTACAAAGACGTACGATGCTTTATTTGAATGTTCTTTTCCTTATTCTTCTGGTATACATCAAGCACCCACAAAT
>NZ_CBFHJT010000066.1:14218-17712 GCF_965656025.1 Polaribacter sp. | reverse complement strand
GTAATTTCGCTTTCCCACTTTAAACCTAACCAAAATAAAATGGCCATTAAAAATGATGACATTGCATACACTTCGCCTTCTACAGCACTAAACCAAAAACTGTCTGAAAATGTGTATGCTAAAGAGCCTACAATGCTGCTACCTAATATGGCAATATAACTGCCTTCTGTTATTTTGTTTGCTTTTAGAGCTAGTTTTTCTCCAAGATTTGTAATAGTCCAAAACATAAACAGAATGGTAAATGCACTAGCCAAAGCAGACATAAAATTCACCATTTTAGCAATGTCTGAAACATCAGAAGTAAACATGGCAAAAAATGCACCTAACATTTGAAATAGTGGTGCACCTGGAGGATGCCCAACTTGTAACTTAATAGCGGTTGCAATGTACTCTCCAACATCCCAAGAACTTACTGTGGGTTCTATGGTTAAAGAGTATGTTATTAAGGCAATTACAAATGTTACCCATCCTAAGATGATATTCCATTTTTTGAAGTTTGCTGTTGTCATAAAATTACGTACTAATATGTGGCGAATTTAACAATAATTATGAATAATAAGTAGGTTTCGGTTTTTAATACCTTTTAAATTGCTCATAAAACTTTGTTAAAGAAAAAATTTATTTAAAAATGTTTGTAAAATTAAAAGAATAGATTAAATTTGCACCCGCAATTAATGCATTGGCCTATGGTGTAATTGGTAACACACCGGTTTTTGGTACCGACATTCAAGGTTCGAGTCCTTGTAGGCCAACAAAAAAATCCTAACAAATCTAGTCTGTTAGGATTTTTTACTTTTAAAATGATAACATCAAACTAGCCATAATAATCATAATCGCATTTTCTATAAATGTAGCTTCAGTCATTGGTAGTTTTAAAGCAGTTCCTAGACATGCACATCTAATAGCTTTTTTGTCTAAAAGACTTTTGGTTACACCAATTGTAGTAATACCTAAAACAATTAGTGTAATAATTAATGCAATTTTTATTTCAAAACGCATTAAAAACATCAAACCTAGTGCCGTTTCAATAAAAGGGTAGATTTTTCCATAAACAGGAATTTTTTTCGCTAAAGGATCATACATTTTAAATGATTCTGGGAACCCTTTTAAATCTAACATTTTAAAAAAGCTAAAAACAATATAGAATAAACCCATAAAATCGAGCATAAAAGAATTCCAATTCCAATTTTTAAAATGCAAAAGTATACTTGCTGTACTGATATAAAATATAATTAAAAGCAAAGGTTTTAGTTGTTGTAATTTACTTTTTTCATCTCCATCAAAAGCTACTTTTGGTATTTCATTATCCTCCTTTTTTTCTGAAAGATTATATTTTTCTGGTAAACTATCTTTTAGAACTTTGGTTTCAATAGAAGTTTTCATGGTAATTTCTGTTTCTCCATTTTCTAAGTTTACAGAAACATTTTCTACATTATTTACTTTTTTTAAGGTGTTTTCTACGGTTGCTTTGCAGTTGTTGCAAGTCATTCCATCGATTATATATGTTTTTTTCATTACTTATTGATTTTTAGTAAATTATAAAGATAAGTTGTTAAAATAAAAAAAAGAGCGCTTTTAAAAGTTATTTTATTGTAAATGATTTTAATTGATAGCGTTCTTAATTATATCAAATCAGCAAAACTAAACTTTTTTTCATTTTTAACTTTGAATAACTAAGTTATAAACCTAAAAATAGATATAAGATGAAAGTACAAGCATATTTAGCATTTGATGGAAACTGCCAAGAAGCACTAAGTTTTTACGGAGAATTATTAAATGCAACCGTAGAAAACAGACAAACCTACCAAGATAAAAAGATGGATGTGCCCACTGCTTACAGAAACAAATTACAACATGCCGAATTAAAAGGAAAAGGGGTACATATTATGGCTTATGATGCTGCACCTGATACACCTATTAATAGAGGAAACAACATACATTTAAGTGTCGATTTTACAGACAAAGAAGAAGCAGAAGATGTGTTTAAAGATTTATCTGAAAATGGAATTATTCATCACAACTTTAGAGAAAGAGAATGGGGTTTCTTTGGAAGATGTTCAGATAAGTATGGCATTAATTGGATGGTAAATGCAAAAAGCTAAAAACCATTCTAAATAAATAAAAAATTAAAAATAATGGATTGCATTTACTTGTAATCCATTATTTTTATAAAGACAAAAATCGTTAGAAATACATTTTTTTTGAAACTCGTAAAATTTACTAAAAAAGGTATTTATTGTATACCAGGAAAATTCTATCTAGATCCATGGTATCCTGTAAAATATGCAGTTATTTCTCATGGTCATGCAGATCACGCACGTTGGGGAAATCAACATTATTTATGTCAGAACGATTCTAAACCCATTTTAAAGCATAGATTAGGTCAAGATATTTCTATAGAAAGTTTAGGTTATAATGAGCCAAAAAATATAAACGGAGTTCAAGTGAGTTTTTTTCCTGCAGGTCATGTAATTGGTTCTGCTCAAATTCGCTTAGTGTATAAAGGTTTTGTGGTTGTTTTTTCTGGTGATTATAAAACACAACCCGATTTTATCTCTACACCTTTTGAGCCAGTAAAATGTCATCAATTTATTACAGAAAGCACTTTTGGTTTACCCATTTACAAATGGAAGACAGAACAAGAATTACAAAAAGAATTACAAAATTGGGTATTTCAAAATCAACAAAATAACAGAACAAGTGTTTTTTTGGGTTACAGTTTAGGGAAAGCACAACGTATTTTAAAGTTGATAGAAAATGTAGATGACGTTTTTGTACACAGTGCTATACACAACTTAAATATGGCTATTTCTAATGCTGGAATTGACTTACCCAAATCAACTTTAATTACATCAGATTTTAAAAAAGTAGACGTACAAAATAAAATAGTCATTTTACCACCAGCTTTATTAGGTTCTAAATTGATTAAAAAAATACCAAACGCGGCAACTGCCATTTGCTCTGGTTGGATGCATATTCGTGGTAACAGAAGATGGAAAGGAGTAGATGCAGGTTTTGCAGTGAGTGATCATGCAGATTGGGATGGTTTGTTAGCCGTTGTAAAAGCTACAGAAGCAGAAAAAGTTTATGTAACTCATGGTTCGCAAGCTGTTTTTTCTAAGTATTTGAATGAAATTGGCATAGAAGCACATGAGCTAAAAACCGATTTTGGTGACGAAGAAACAATCGAGAAAGAAGCACAAAAACCGGCAACTTTATAAAGCATGAAAGATTTTTCTAACTTGATAAGCGCTATTGAAATCACCAATAAAACCAATGCAAAAATTGAAGTATTGGTTCATTATTTTAATACAGCTCCAGACAAAGATAAGTTGTGGTTAATTGCTTTGTTTACAGGAAAAAGACCATCAAGACCTGTAAAATCTACATTGATGAAAGAATGGTGTATGGAGATTACCAAACTGCCAGAATGGTTATTTTTAGAGAGTTATAGCACTGTTGGAGATTTGGGTGAAACCTTAGCTTTATTGTTG
>NZ_CBFHJT010000066.1:1415-14119 GCF_965656025.1 Polaribacter sp. | reverse complement strand
CCAAACCCAACAAATAAAATAGAAAAACCTTTGCATGTTTGGGTTGATGAACTCATAAACCTGAAACAAAAAACTGACGAAGAAAAAAAAGACTATGTTTTAGAAGCTTGGAATGGTTTAGAGGCTCAAGAAAGACTTATTTTTAATAAATTAATTGGTGGTAGCTTTAGAATTGGGGTTTCTAAAAAAACGTTGGTAAATGCGTTGGCAAAATTATCAGGTATAGATGCCAATCAACTGATGCATAGTATTATTGGGAATTGGACGCCAAATTCTATCACTTTTGATGATTTGCTTAATGGCGAACACATTAATTACGACAAATCAAAACCTTATCCTTTTTGTTTGGCGTATGCTTTAGAAAAAGATTTAACAGATTTAGGTAACGAAAACAATTGGCAAGTAGAGTATAAATGGGATGGAATACGTGGGCAAATCATTAAAAGAAAAGATGAGGTTTTTATTTGGTCTAGAGGAGAAGAATTGGTTACACAACAATTTCCAGAATTGGTTGCAGCTATTTCTCAATTTCAAGACGATTTTGTAATTGATGGAGAAATTTTAGCCATAAAAGACAGTGCTGTATTACTTTTTAACGATTTACAAAAACGTTTGAATCGTAAAAACGTTACCAAAAAATTATTAGAAGAAGTGCCTGTTGGATTCTATGTTTATGATATTTTAGAACTCAACGAAGTAGATTTAAGAACGTTTTCTATGAAAAATAGACGTTCGAAATTAGAAGAATTATTTCAGCAAAATACCAGTGATATTTTAAAACTATCAGAAGTCATCAATTTTAAAAAATGGAACGAATTAGATGTCTTAAGAAACCAAGCAAGAAGTTTTAATTCTGAAGGATTGATGCTTAAAAACAAAGCATCTATCTATCATGTTGGAAGAAAAAAAGGAGATTGGTGGAAATGGAAAGTTGATCCACTAACGATTGATGTAGTAATGATTTACGCTCAAAAAGGAAGTGGAAGACGTAGTTCTAAATATACAGATTATACTTTTGCAGTTCAACACGAAGACAAATTGGTTACAGTTGCCAAAGCATATTCTGGCTTAACAGATAAGGAAATTACAGAAATTTCTAAGTGGGTTAATAAAAATGCAATTGAAAAATTTGGACCAGTAAGAACTGTAAAACCAGAATTGGTTTTCGAAATTGCTTTTGAAGGTATTGCCTACAGCAAAAGACATAAAAGTGGCGTAGCTTTGCGTTTTCCAAGAATAAAACGTTGGCGAAAAGACAAAACCGTAAAAGATATTGATACTATAGAATCTTTAAAAGCGCTTATTGAAAATTAAGTTTAAAGTTTAATATTTCAAATTTAAAGTTGAAAAAAGAACGATTATTAAATATTTTAAAAAATACCAAGTCTATAAATTAATAAAAATTTTATTTTGATATTCTAACTTTGAACTCAAAATTTTAAACTCTGAATTATAAAGTTGAGCAACTTCAAACAAACCCAAGGCTATCAAATCATTCAAAATTGGATGGAAGAAAAAGGACATACACCTTTTAGTTTTCAGTACCAAACTTGGGAACGTTATGCAAATAATTTTAGTGGAATGGTGGTAGCACCAACAGGTTTTGGAAAAACATTTTCTGTCTTTTTAGCGGTGATCATTGATTATTTAAATCATCCAGAAAATTATAAAAATGGTTTAAAACTTATTTGGATTAGCCCTTTGCGTTCTCTCGCTAAAGATCTAGCAAAAGCGATGAGTACAGCTGTTGAAGAAATTGGATTAGATTGGGAAATAGCGGTTAGAAATGGAGATACACCCACCAATATCCGCAGAAAACAAGAACGTGCAATGCCAGACGTTTTGTTAACCACTCCTGAAACTTTACATCTGTTATTTTCTCAAAAAAGAAATTCGCGTTGGTTTAAAGATGTAAATTGTGTAGCTGTAGATGAGTGGCACGAATTGTTAGGTTCAAAACGTGGTGTACTTACGGAATTGGCCATTGCTAGAATCAGAAATTTATCACCAAAAACCATTATTTGGGCTATTACAGCTACCATTGGCAATTTAGAAGAAGCCAAAAATGTGTTGATACCTTATGATGTAAAAACCACCATGATTCGTGCCAAAGAAAAGAAAAAAATAGACATTGTTTCTTTGTTGCCAGATCAAGTAGAAGAGTTGTCTTGGGCAGGTCATTTGGGTAAAACCATGAGCTCTAAAATTATTCCTATTATTTATGAAAATACCACCACTTTAATTTTTACAAATACTAGAAATCAAAGTGAATTGTGGTATCAAATTATCATTGAAGAGGAACCTGATTTAATTGGACAAATTGCCATACATCATGGTTCTATAGACAAAAAACAACGTAATTTTATAGAAGATGCCATTTCAAACGGAATGCTAAAAGCAGTCGTTTGTACATCGTCTTTAGATTTGGGAGTCGATTTTAAACCCGTAGATTGTGTCATTCAAATTGGTTCTGCCAAAGGAATTGCGCGTTTTATGCAACGTGCAGGAAGAAGTGGGCATTCGCCTTTCGAGCGTTCTAAAATTTATGCAGTTCCTACACATTCACTTCAATTAATAGAAGTGGCAGCCGTAAAAGAAGCTGTAAAACAAAACGAAATAGAAACTAGAAATCCGTTTGTTTTAACCTACGATGTTTTAGTGCAATTTTTAGTAACATTAGCTGTGGGTGAGGGTTTTAAACTAGAAGAAACCTATCAATTAGTTAAAGAAATTCATGCTTTTCATTATTTAACGAAAGAAGAATTTAATTGGTGTATTCACTTTATCACCAAAGGTGGAAACACTTTGAATGCTTATGAAGAATTCCATAAAGTGGTATTAGATGATGATGGTTTTTATCGCGTAAAAAGTAGAAGAATAGCTATGATGCACAGAATGAATATTGGTGTAATTGTAAGTGAAGCCATGTTGATGGTAAAGTTTTTTTCTGGTGGATATATTGGTATGATTGAAGAGTATTTCGTGTCGAAATTAAAAAAAGGTGATGCATTTATTTTAGGAGGAAGAGTTCTGGAAATGAAACAAATAAAAGACATGAAAGTCTTGGTAAAACGCAGTAAAAAAAAGAAAGCCATTACACCAAGTTGGATGGGAGGTAGATTGCCATTAACTTCTTATTTAACGCATTTTTTAAGGCTAAAATTAAGTGATGCATTAACCCCAAATAACAGAGAAAAAGAATTAAAATTTTTGCATCCGCTTTTAAAAAATCAACATATAAATTCCCACATTCCAAAACACGACGAATTTTTAGTAGAATTGATAGAAACCAAAGAAGGTTTTCATTTATTTGCATACCCGTTCGAAGGTAGATTGGTACACGAAATTATGGCATCTTTAATTGCCTATAGAATTAGCCAAATTGCAAAGAGAACTTTTACAATTGCCATGAACGATTATGGTTTTGAGTTGTTGAGCGACCAAGAAATCCCACTAAATAAAGATAATATCAGCAATATATTTTCTAAAGAACATTTAATAGAAGATGTTACTGCAAGCATTAATGCAAGTGAAATGGCTTCTAGAAAATTTAGAGATATAGCTGTGGTTGCTGGTTTGGTAATACAAACCCAACCAGGAAATAAAAAAACCAATAAAAGTTTACAATCTTCTTCCGGCTTAATATTTAGGGTTTTAGAAGATTTTGAGCCCAATAATTTACTACTAAAACAAGCTTATAATGAAGTGTTTGATTACGAGTTAGAAAAAGTACGTTTGCAAGCCGCTTTTAAACGCATTTCTGAGAGTAAAATTATTTTGAAAAATGCCAGTAATTTTACACCTTTAAGCTTTCCATTAAAAGTAGATAGTTTAAGAGGAACCATGAGTAACGAAGATTTGAGTAAACGTATAGAACGTATCCAAAAACAAGCTTTAAAAGACTTAAAATGATCAATACAATGGCTATAATTTCTAAAAAAATTATCTGTAAAGATGCTGTTTTAGAGATTACAAATCAAAGAGTTATTTTTTGGGAAGCACAAAAAAGTCTCATTTTAAGCGATTTGCATATTGGTAAAGCTGCACATTTTCAAAAAAGCGGAATTCCTATTCCTAAAAATGTTTTAACTACAGATTTAGAGCGTTTAAAACAACTCATTCATCATTTTAAAGCAGTAAAATTAATTATTGTTGGCGATTTGTTTCATGCTGCATACAATACAGATTTAGACGAATTTAAAAACTGGCTAAATCAATTTAAAAATTTAAAATTACAACTAATTAAAGGCAATCATGATCGACTAAGTAATTCTATTTATGAGCAATTCAATATCGAAGTTTTTGCATCAGAATTAACCATTAATTCTTTAACATTTGTGCATGATTCCATCGAGCCACAAATAGATTCTTTTATCATTTCAGGCCACATTCATCCAGGGGTTTTTATCAAAGGAAAAGGAAAACAACGCATTAAGCTACCATGCTTTCAAATATCTGAAAATCAGTTGATTTTACCTGCATTTAGTTTGTTTACAGGCTTAAATACGAGACAAAGTTTACCAAAATGTAAAAATTTTGCGTTTACAGAAGATGGTATATTTGAGGTTTAATTTTTTTTAGAAGCTAATCGCGCTTTACGTTACAATCTTTTTTCGTTTCAAATAAAAGAACAAAAAGTTTCTTAAGTTATTTTCTTATAAAAATCAGTTTATTGTTTTTCAATTTACCTCAAAAAAAGGATTTCCACTTCAATCACGGCTAAACCTATTAAAAAACCTATGACATTATTAAAGTTCTAGGTTTTTTTAGAAACAAAAGTAAAAGACCCTTCAGGTTTTTAAAACCTGAAGGGTCAGAAAATATAAGTCTGTATCTCATTTCAACTTTATAGAGAAATCTCTTTTAAAATAAGGTTTCTCGATTTCACTTAGTTTCACCCGAAATGACAAAAATGACTATTTCATCAAAAAAGCCTTTAAATCTTCATAAGAACTTGCCTTAATGGCAACTTTCTTATTATTAATTACTTTTTGTATTTGTTCAGGTATTTCTACTTTTACGGGCAATGTTCCTTCTACAACATCTAAAAACTTCACAGGATGCGCAGTTTCTAAAAATACCCCAAATTCGTTTTCTTGCAAACCGTATTTTTCTAGACCTAAATAGCCAACTGCTCCATGAGGATCTGCTACATAACCAGATCTTGTATAAATTTCATTCATCTTTTCACGAGTAGCATCATCTGTAAAACTAAAAGAAGAAAAGTGTTTTTTTAAAGTTTCAAAATCGTTGTTATACAATTCTTGAATTCTAATAAAATTACTTGGGTTTCCAACATCCATTGCATTAGAAATAGTGGCTTTAGATGGTTTTGGGTTGTATTTTCCTTCTAATAAATAATTAGGTACGGTATCATTTATATTGGTGGCAGCTACAAAATGTTTAACAGGTAAACCTAATTTTTGCGCCATAATTCCTGCACAAATATTCCCGAAATTTCCACTTGGTACAGAAAAAACCAACTCTTTGTTTTTTGATTTTAATTGTTTGTAAGCAAAGAAAAAATAGAACATTTGTGGCAACCAGCGTGCAACATTAATGGAGTTTGCAGAGGTTAAGGTCTTTTTAATTTCTTCATCTAAAAAAGCGGTTTTTACCATTTCTTGGCAATCATCAAAAACACCATCTACTTCTAATGCTGTAATATTTTGCCCTAAAGTAGTTAGTTGTTTTTCTTGAATATCACTTACTTTTCCTGAAGGATATAAAATAACCACATTTACGCCTTTTGCACCTAAAAATCCGTTGGCAACTGCACCACCAGTGTCACCAGAAGTCGCAACTAACACTGTAACTTCATCATCATTATCTTTATTAAAATACTCTAAGCATTTTGCCATAAATTTTGCGCCAACATCTTTAAAGGCCATGGTTGGTCCATGAAACAACTCTAAAGAAGCAATATTTTCATCCGTATTTACTAACGGAAAATCGAAAGAAACTGTTGCTGCAATGATCTCTTTTAAGGTTGCTGTTGGAATTTCATCACCCACAAATTGTTGGATTACTTCAAAAGCAATTTCGTGATTCGAATAGTTTTCTATATTTTCTATAAAATCTTTAGAAAGCGGTGTAATGTTATCTGGAAAATAAATTCCTCTGTCTTTTGCCAAACCTTGTACAACTGCATTTTTAAAAGTTGTTTTTGGCGATTTATGGTGTAAACTGTAGTAGTTCATTATTTTTAGTTTTTAGTTTTTAGTTGTTAGTTTTTGGAGGAGGAATAAACCGACAACCATCAACTAACAACCAATAACTATTTTAATATTTTCATTCCTTCAGCATTTACTTTAGAAGTAAACATTGTAAAGTCTATAGCTGTTTTATTATACGTATTTTTTATAGCTTTGTAAACCTTTTCTGCAATTTCATCACCTTTACAAAGTGCGTAAATTGTTGGACCAGAACCACTAATTCCCGCACCTAAAGCACCTGCTTTTAAAGCGCTATTTTTTACATCATCAAAGTGTGGAATTAAGCTTTTTCTAGCAGGTTCTGCAACTAAATCTACTAAAGAATTGCTAATCAACTTGTAATCGTTTGTAAACAAACCACTAACCAAACCGCCTACATTTGCCCATTGTGTAATTGCATTTTTTAAAGGGATTTCAGTTGGTAAAACTTCTCTAGCGTCTTTGGTTTTTACCTCAATTTGTGGGTGAATTGCTACAACTCTCAATTCATTTGGAACAGGTAATTTTACAATTTCTAAAGGTTCGTAACTTCTAACCAACACAAAACCGCCGTAAATAGCTGCAGCTACATTATCTGCAATTGCAGAACCACAAGCAACTTCTTCACCAAACATAGCAAATTTTGTTAATTCTAATTCAGAGTATTTATTGCCTAACAGTTGATTTGCGCCAAAAGCAGCACCAGCAGCACTTGCTGCAGAACTACCCAAACCACTTCCAGGAGAAAAGCCTTTGTGAATGGTTAATGCGATTCCGAAATTGGCATTTGCTGCTAATAAAATCTTTTTTACAACTGCGCTTGCAGCATTTTTATCAACATTATAAGTTAAATCTGCACCTGTAATATTTGTAATTTTAACTCCTTTTTCTTTGGTTTTGGTAAATGTCATTTCATCACCAATAGCATCTACAGCAAAACCCATAGAATCGAAACCACAAGAAACGTTGGCAACAGTTGCTGGCGAAAATATTTTTAAATAATCCATTTTTTTTAGTTCGCAGTTTACAGTCTTCAGTTGGCAGTCAGTTATTTTACTGATTACTGCCAACTGAAGACTGCCAACTTATTTATTAGCAATTCTAATTACATCTGCAAAAATACCAGAAGCAGTAACGTCTGCACCAGCACCAGCACCTTTTATAATTAAAGGATTTTCTGGATATCTGTCTGTAAAAAACAGCACAATATTATCACTACCTTCTAAATTGTAAAAAGGATGATCTGATGGAATGTGTTGTAAACCAACATTGGCTTTACCATCGTTAAATTCTGCCACATATTTTAAACGACAATCCATATCATTTGCAGCTTTAAAAATTTGCTGAAAATGCGCTTCGTTTTTTGTTAATGTTGTATAAAAATCATCATTATTATTTGTGTCTAAACTTTCTTTTGGTAAAAATGCATTGTTTGCAATATCTTCTAGTTCTAGTTGATAACCACTTTCTCTTGCTAAAATTAAAATTTTTCTAGCAACATCAACTCCACTTAAATCAATTTTAGGATCTGGTTCTGTAAACCCTTCTTTTTGTGCTTGTGCAACCACATCATGAAAGGTAGTATTTTTATTAAAATTATTGAAAACAAAATTTAAACTGCCAGATAAAACTGCTTGAATTTTATGAATCTGATCACCAGAATTCACCAAGTTTTTTAAAGTATCTATAATTGGCAAACCTGCACCTACATTGGTTTCAAATAAAAAATCTGCATTGTATTTTCTAGAAACCTCTTTTAATGTTTTGTAGTTTTTAAAATTTGAAGCACAAGCAATTTTATTACAAGTTACTACAGAAATACTGTCTCTTAGATATTTTTCATAGACTTCAGAAACTGATTGATTTGCTGTATTATCTATAAAAACACTGTTTCTATGATTGGATGCTTTTACTTTCTTGTGAAAATTTTCTAAACTAGTTGGTTCGCCATTTTCTAGAGCTTCTTTCCAGTTTTTTAGGTCGATTCCAGAATTATCAAAAACCATTTTTCTAGAGTTAGAAATACCAATAACTCTAATTTTTAGTTTTAAGTTTTCTTTTAAAAATTTCTTTTGTTGATGAATTTGCGCTAAAAAGCGTTCACCAACATTACCAACACCAGTTACAAATAGGTTTAATTGTTTTGTTTTTTCTTCAAAAAATTGTTCATGTAAAGTGTTTAAGGCTTTTTTAGCATCATATTTATTAATTACTGCAGAGATATTTTTTTCTGAAGAACCTTGTGCAATCGCTCTAACATTTACATTATTTTTACCTAAAGCACTAAACATTTGTCCACTTAAACCCTGAAAGTTTTTCATACTTTCTCCAACAACAGCAATAATTGCCAAATCATTTTCTATAATAATAGGTTTTATTTTTTTTCTAGTAATTTCTATACTAAATGTTTCATCTAAAAGTTCTTGCGCTTTTTTAGCATCATTTTCATAAACACCTACACAAATAGAGTGTTCAGAAGAGGCTTGTGTTATAAAAACCACATTTATTTTTGCTAACGAAAGTGTTTCAAACAAACGTTTCGAAAAACCAGGGATTCCAATCATTCCACCACCTTCTAAAGTAATTAAACTGATGTCTTCTATATGAGAAATTCCTTTTACTTCGTTGCCATTTTTAGGTTTTTTAGTAATTAAAGTACCCGAGTTTTCCGGCTCAAAAGTATTTTTAATTCTTATAGGAATTTGTTTTCTTAAAGCTGGTTGTATGGTTGGTGGATACAAAACTTTTGCTCCAAAATGAGACAATTCCATCGCTTCTTCATAAGAAATTTCTGAAATTGCGTATGCCTGTTTTACAACTCTTGGGTTTGCAGTATACATTCCGGCAACGTCTGTCCAGATTTGTAATTCGTTTGCATTTAAAGCCGCCGCATATATAGCCGCTGTAAAATCAGAGCCACCTCTACCTAAAGTAGTAGTTTCATCATCTAAATTAGAAGAAATAAAACCACCTAAAATTGTAATTTGATGCTTATTTTCTTCAAAGAAATCTGCAATATTTTGATTGGTAACTTTAAAATTTACTTGAGCATTTAAGTAATTATTATTGGTAATTACCAAATCTCTACTTTCCTTATGTACTGCATCTAATCTCTCTGCAGCTGCATTTGCAATAATAAAAGAAGATAATCTTTCTCCAACACTAGAAACTTTTGCTAAGGTTTTGTTAGATAATTCTTGCAATAGAAAAATGCCTTCGTAAATTGATGTTAGCCTTTTTAATAAAGAAGAAACTTCTTCAGTCACTTCTTTTTTATTTTTGATAATTAAATCATCAATAACTTGATGATGTAATGTTTTGATATTTTCTAAAGTTTGTTTTGCTACTTTTATATCTAATAAGGCTTCATTTGCTCCCGCTAAAAGATTGTTGGTGGTTTTACCAAAAGCAGAAACTACTACTGCAATTTTTTCTTTTTGAGACGCATTTGCAACAATGGCAATGACTTTTTTTATGTTTTCTGAATTTGCGACAGATGAACCGCCGAATTTTAATACTTTCATTTTTTATTTCTTAATGAAAATTAGTTTTATGATTTTTATTTTCGATCTTATCGAAAAATTTTACCCTGTGTTTATATAATAATGAATAACCCCTAAAGGGTGATTGTAGTAGAAGTGCGCGTAATATTTCCCATAGAAATACCCACTATAGATATAGTTTTGAAGGTTTTTATGTTGACATTTGAAATACTCACAAAGCAAAAGTATTATTAAAATTTAAAACGCAATTATTTCTTAAGGATTTTTTTCGGTAAATACTTAATTAATGTGATTTTTTTAAAAAACACCACCTTAAATTTAATAATTATGATTATTTACCTATTTGTTTCGTTTTTTCTTTAATAATTGTTGCAATAGGTTTGTTTTGAATTTTGCTTTCTAACCAAGATAAAATATCTAAATATAAAAAAGCACGTTTTTCGTAAGGATGATGTTCGAACTTTTTAAGTTTGGTATGTATTTTTTTGAATTCATTTTTAATTTCATGCGGAAAAACATCACTTAAATCTCTTATAGAAGTTAAGAAAACTTTTTGTACCTCTTGTAAATTTTCCATTTTAAGTAAAAATTTATAAGTGTCTAAAAATTGTCTTTCTAAATCGTAATCTAAGCCACATTCGTAATGTGCTATTAAATTTAAAATTCTTGCAAAACATTGCAAATCTTCTGCAGTGCTTAAGTTTTTAGAACGAATTATTTTTTGCAAATAGGCAATACATAATTTGTTTTTGCCCATTCCAAAATACAAACAGGCTACTTTATAATATAGTAAAACTACATAGTGGTTGTCTAACCTGTTTTTATATTTATCTATTTTAGCATTGATAATATCTACTAAATATTCTCCTTTTTCAAATGTACCTTCTAAAAAATGTAAGTGTAGTTTGTTGGAGTATAAATACAAAAAAATCAATAACTCTGTATTGGTATTTAAAGGGATTTCTTTTTGTTCAATTTCGGTTTCAAATTTTTCTAGCTCGTTTTTAAATGTCGATACGTTTTTAACTAAAAAAGACGCTTCTAATAAATAATTTTTAGATTTTAAATAAAAAACGGGGTGTAAATTTATCAGTTTACTTGAATTAAATAAGTCTACACATTTTCTAGCATATTTATAGCTTAATAGAAAATCTTGAATTAAAAAACTATGCCATAAGTGTGCTTTGTTTAACCACAATCGCTCTCTAAAACCTAATTTCTGATAGTCATATTTTGGCATTCTGTTGCTAAAATAATCATTCACAAAAGTTAATTCTTCTTCATTTTTAACGTAGCCATTTTGTAATAAATGACTATATAATTGTAAGGATAAATTTGATAATTTACTTGCAATAACATTGTGCTGACTTAGCTCTTTTGCTTGTACAGAAAGTTGATCTGCTCTATTGCTAATACTTCTAGTTATGTATTGTGTTTCAATTACTTTTTCTAACTCAACAATTTCGTAAGCAATATTTTTTTCTTCGTTATCTAAAGCCATATTTTTAGCTTTTTCTAACAGTTTTAAACTTTGTTTGTACAATCCTTTTTGATATAAAACTGTAGCAAAATCTAACTGTTCTCTAATTTGAATACGAACATTTTTATGAGCTGGATTTAAGCGTAAACTAATTAAAATTTGTTTGTATAAATGTGCTTTTAAATTAGATAATTGTTGTTTAGATACAATACCACTTCCAATAATTACTTTTTCGTTGTAAACTTTGAGTTTTTCTAAAAATTTGAAAAGTGAAAAAAATTTGGCATCAATGTTACCCCCCAATCTACCCACATAGAGGTTAAATTGCCTTTTTTCTGACTTAGTTAAAGACTTAATAAGTACAAAAAGAGCATCATTTTGTTGATTGGCGGATGTAGAGACTTTACTCATAATTGATTGTTATTCAAATATTTAAATTATGTTTATTTGTTTTAGAAATCGTTATTGATCACTAAATTTATAAAAAATTTAGAATGCAAGATATATATTTGATTTATAATAAAGACAATCTTTAGAAAAATTATGCAAGACAATCAAGTACAAATATTCGACACGACACTTAGAGATGGTGAGCAAGTTCCAGGGTGTAAATTAGATACAAAACAAAAACTAGTAATTGCAGAAAGGTTAGATTTATTAGGTGTAAATGTAATTGAAGCTGGTTTTCCTGTTTCTAGTCCTGGAGATTTTACTTCGGTTTCTGAAATAGCAAAAATTGTAAAAAATGCCACTGTTTGTGGTTTAACAAGAGCTGTTGAAAACGATATTAAAGTAGCTGCAGAGGCTTTACAATTTGCAAATCACCCAAGAATTCATACAGGTATTGGTACTAGTGATTCTCATATAAAATTCAAATTTAATTCTACCAGAGAAAAAGTGATAGAACGTGCTGTAAAAGCTGTTTCTTATGCAAAATCTTTTGTAGAAGATGTAGAGTTTTATGCAGAAGATGCAGGTAGAACAGACAATGAGTTTTTGGCAAAAGTATGTGAAGAAGTAATAAAAGTTGGAGCAACGGTTTTAAATATTCCAGATACAACTGGCTATTGTTTACCTGAAGAATATGGAGCAAAAATGAAATATTTACGTGAAAACGTAAAAGGTATAGAAAATGTAATACTTTCTTGTCATTGTCATAACGATTTAGGTATGGCAACTGCCAATTCAATTTCTGGAGTTATTAATGGGGCTCGTCAAATAGAATGTACAATAAATGGAATTGGCGAACGTGCTGGAAATACAGCTTTAGAAGAAGTTGTAATGGTGCTGAAACAACATCCATATTTAAATCTAGAAACCAGTATCAATACAAAACTTTTGTATGATACTAGTATTATGGTAAGAGAAAGTATGGGGATGCCTGTGCAGCCAAACAAAGCTATAGTAGGTGCAAATGCATTTGCACACAGTTCTGGTATTCATCAAGATGGAGTAATTAAAAACAGAGAAACCTACGAAATTATGGATCCTGAAGATGTTGGTGTTACAGAAAGTGCTATTGTTTTA
>NZ_CBFHJT010000066.1:0-1317 GCF_965656025.1 Polaribacter sp. | reverse complement strand
TGGAGTAATTAAAAACAGAGAAACCTACGAAATTATGGATCCTGAAGATGTTGGTGTTACAGAAAGTGCTATTGTTTTAACAGCAAGAAGTGGTAGAGCTGCATTGGCTTACAGAGCTAAAAAAATTGGTTACGAGTTAACCAAAATACAGTTAGACAGTGCATATGCATCTTTCTTAGAGGCTGCAGATCAACAAAAAGAAATAAAAGACGATGATATTCATCAGATTATGACAAAAGTAAACAAGATTTCTAAAATCGGCGTTGTTTAATTTTTGTAAAAATACTTTGTCTTCTTAGGTAGTTGGTACTTTTAATCAACCAAAACATTAAATTTTTCAGCTACCTTAGATAAAGACAAATAAATAAGAAAAAAAATAATGAAATATACAATTGCTGTACTTCCAGGAGATGGTATTGGTCCAGAGGTTACCAATCAAGCTAAAAAAGCTCTAGACGCTATTGCAGAAGCGTATGACCATATTTTTTTATATAAAGAAGCACAAATTGGTGCTTGCGCAATAGAAGCAACAGGAAATCCGTTGCCAGAAAAAACTATAGAAGTTTGTAAAAAAGCAGATGCCATTCTTTATGGTGCTATTGGAGATCCTAAATTTGATAAAGATCCTTCATTAAAAATAAGACCAGAACAAGGTTTACTAAATCTAAGAAAAGAATTGGATCTTTTTTGCAATATAAATCCTGTAAAAGCATACGACCAATTAATTAAAAATTCTCCTCTTAGAAGAGAAATTATAAAAGGAACAGATCTTGTTATATTTAGAGAGCTAACCTCTGGAATTTATTTTGGAGATAAGCAACAGAGTAAAGATGGTAAAAAGGCTTATGACATCTGTACCTATTCAGAAGATGAAATTGCAAGAATTACACATTTGGCTTTTAAAGCTGCTCAAGACAGAAAAAGAAAAGTAACGTTAATTGATAAGTCTAATGTTTTAGAAACATCAAAATTATGGCGTAAAACAGTTACTAAAATTAGCGAAGAATACAAAGATGTAGCTTTAGAATATTTGTATGCAGACAATGCAGCAATGAAACTAATTTTAAATCCTAAGAACTTCGATGTAATTTTAACAGACAATCTTTTTGGAGATTTGTTTTCTGATGAAGCGAGTGTAATTTCTGGTTCAATTGGTGTTTTAGCATCATCATCCATAGGTGATAAAAACGCATTATTTGCTCCTGTTCATGGTACATTTTCTGAAGCAGTTGGTAAAGATATAGCAAATCCATTAGCCTCCATTTTATCGGCAGCTATGTTGCTAGAACATTTAGGGTTGCTAGAAGAAGCAGATGC
>NZ_CBFHJT010000065.1:0-18528 GCF_965656025.1 Polaribacter sp. | reverse complement strand
CATTAGAAGCTCAGGAGCAGGAGGTCAGCATGTAAATAAAGTAAGTTCTGCAATTAGAGCAAAACATACCAAAACAGGATTACAGGTTTTAGTGATGGATAGCAGATCTCAACATCAAAATAAAAAAATTGCGATTCAAAGAATTCAAAAAAAAGTATCCAATTATAATTTAGAGAAAGCAAAAGAACAATTAAAACATCAATGGGAAAATCATCAAGTTTTAAAAAGAGGAAATCCTATTCGTGTTTTTACAGGAACAGATTTTAAGCAAATTAAAAAAGATAAATCATTTAAAAATAAGAGAAATTACTTAAAGAATGATTTAAGAAAACAGTTAGAATAAAATGGGAACATTAGTAAATAATTATGTGTTTAAAGCATTAGAAAATTATCCTTACGATTTAGAAGAAGTTATAGAAGCTTTAAATTATGCTTTGTCTTATGATGATAAGAATACAATGGCGTTAACATTAATGGGTAGAGTGTATGCAGAAAAACTGTATAAATACCAAGAGGCAATTATATATTTTAAAGAAGCATTAGCAGAAAATATAAAAGCTTTTGAAGTTTATGAACCATATATAAATACACTTTTATGGAATGAAGATTACAAGGAAGCAGAAGATTTTATAGATTTTGCTTTAAAAGTAAAAGGAGCAGATAAAGCAATATTATATTTAAAAAAAGCAATTTTAAAAGAACAATTAGGTAAATATAGTAGCGCACTCTTATTTATTAAAAAAGCAAAAGAGTTTACCTATAATGTAGATTTTATGATTGCTGTAAAGGAAAATGAAGATAGAATTAAAGAGAAACAACCAAAGAAAAAGAAGAGTAAAAAATCAAAGAAAAAGAAAAAATAATTTTACTACGCAAATGTATTACGTAATACAGGAGCATATTTGCAATGTAATTATAAAAAACGAAAGAAGTTCGCCTCACTTTAACAGGGTGTAAAGTGAGGTTTTAAAAAAGAAAAGGAAGTATTGAGCAATTGGTTGGCTTGTCAGATTGTAAATCTGGTTTCAATATGAACGTGTAGGTTCGAGTCCTACTACTTCCACATCAAGTTAGTCTTGTTGAGTGTTTCATTATGGCACCATTGTATAATTTCGTGCAGTTTTTGTATTCGTAATTTATATACAACTTGTCTTGAAGGTTTTTTGATTATTAGCCAAAAAATAATCGACATTCTATGAACGAAGGTTCGAATCCTTCCTTAACGAAAGTTATGTAGCAAAGTTCGGTTAATGCAATAGACAATCAACGTAGGTTCGAATCCTACTCACATTAATTTGTGATGGTCGAGTGGTCGAAGACTCTAGATTTAGGTTCTAGTTTGATTATGGTAAGCCCTAAAAGGCATGTTGGTTCGAGTCCAACCTTTTGACTTAAGTAAAGTCTCTTTAAGCTCATCATCTTTTAAAACTGATGCAAAAAAAACAATACGTTGTTGTGAGCTTTTAAAAAAGCACTTAAAAATGTACTTGAAATTTTGAGGAGAAAATTTAGAAAGTAATGATTTTTTATAAATCAATTGTTATGATATATCAAAGCAATCCATTTTTAAAAAAGAGTTACCAACTTTATATTCAAATGAAAAATTCCGTTAGTGGCTAAGCATTACAATGTGTTGTTTTTAAATAGAACAAAATTCTCTTTTAAAGAGGTTATTAAATAAATGTTGAATTATTCTGAATTTAAAAAATAGAGATTTTCAGAATTAAAAAATAGAAAAATGAAAAGAGTAAGAGTTAATGCAGGAAAAATTGGGTTGGTTTTCAAAAATGGCGATTACCAAAAGGTAATTACTCAAGGAACTTATTGGTTGTATTTAAATCAAAATGTAATAACCTACGATTTAACAAAGGAGTTTTATGCATCTGTAGCGATAGAAATTTTGTTAAAAGATGTAACTTTAGCTACAATGTTAGAAGTTGTTGATGTAAATGATAATGAATTGGTACTAATGTATGAAAACAATAATTTTAAGAAAGTATTTACTGCTGGAAGGTATTTGTTTTGGAAAGGTTTTGTAGATAGAAAATTCATTAGAGTTGATATCAGCAAAATAGAAATCACAGAACAAATTGATACAGCTTTATATAACAATTACGAAGTTGCTAAATACATCAGGTTATTTGAAGTTTCAGCTTTTGAAAAAGCAATTTTATTGGTAAATGATGAATACGTTAAAACCTTAACAGGTGGAACGTATAGATTTTGGAAAAATGATACAACCATTAAAATTGCAAGAGCAGATATGAGACAATTGCAATTAGAAATTGCAGGACAGGAATTATTAACTAAAGACAAAGCAAACATTAGAATTAACTTTTATACACAATATAAAGTAGTTGATATTGAAAAAGCATTGTTAGGTAATAAAGATTTTGAAAAGCAATTATACATTTTAATGCAATTGGCTTTAAGAACCTATGTTGGTGGTTATACTTTAGATGATTTATTAGAGAAAAAAGAAAATATTGCAACAGCCGTATTTGAAGAGGTATCTAAAAAAACCAATCAATTGGGTGTAAAAGTATTAAATTGCGGAATAAGAGATGTAATTTTAACAGGAGATATGAAAGAGATTATGAATCAGGTTTTAATTGCTCAAAAGAAAGCGCAAGCCAATGTAATTTCAAGAAGAGAAGAAACAGCATCTACAAGAAGCTTGTTAAATACTGCAAAATTAATGGAAGATAACGAAATGTTATATAAATTAAAAGAAATGGAGTATGTAGAAAAAATTGCTGATAAAATTGGCGAGATTACAGTTTCTGGAAACGGAAATATGGTAAAACAGTTAAAAGAAATTTTTGCTGTAAACAAATAATGAAAAGCATCAGTTTACTGGTGCTTTTCTGTTTTGTAATTTTTAATAGCCTGATGCAATTTTCCATAAATTCGATTTCTAAATTTCTCTGGTTTTAAAACCTCAATAGAATCACCAAAACCTAAGATTCTGCGCTCTAATTCATAATTAATTTGAACTAAAATATTAAAAATTACACCATCATCTGTATATTTTATAATTCTCTGAGAAGGATGAAAAGGTTTTGTAATTACATAAGGAGCATTCTTTTTATCAATCCAAAACTGAATTCTCTGAGCTCTAGCGTTTGACACAGTTACACCCACAACATCTTTATAGTATAGATCTCCATTAATGTTTTTGTCAGTATACTCTAAGTCTTCAATAGTTATAATGTTATACATTCTATCTAAGGCCAAAGTATAAATTTTATTTTTATTTAAACACAACAAAAACCATCTATTGTTAAACTCTTTTAATAACTGTGGATGTACAATCATATCACTAGCCTTATGAGCACTAAATGATTGATAGGTAATTTTTAAAACTTTCTTTTGTTGAATTGCGGCATAAATAGGATCTATAAATTCTAACCCTTTTAATTGTTCGTTTTTATCTAAATGAATAATCGATTTTTTATTTTTTTGAGATGAATATACAGAGTCTTCCAAACGCTGTAAAACACCATTCATTTCTTTAAACAAAGAAAAATCTTTAAATTGACGCAACAACTGAATGGCATCATTCATTATTTTTACATCATTTTCAGTTACAGGTATATTTGTGATGCTATAATTTGGTTCAGCATATCTGTAAAAACGTCTCTCATAAACCTCAATAGGTGCATTGTAGCCTAATTTATCACTTCGCATTAATTGTAAATCTAACTGAATAGTTCGTTTACTTACATTTACATCTTTTCCTTCATACTCATATAAAGCGTCAGAACAAGCCTCAATTAAATCATCTAAAGTCCATTTCTTAAAGTTGTTTCGCAAACAGTAATCAATGGTTTTGTATCTAATAAGTGCGTTTTTGTTGGAAGCCATAAGCTAATTTATAATTAAGAAATGTCAGTTCGAGCGATGTTGAAAACTAATTAAAATGAAAAAATATAAATAAAAATAACAATTAATTTTAACTACGCAAAAAGATTGCGTAATTGTATAAGATGTTTGTATTGGAATTGTAAGAGAAAAATTCTTTTTACATTGTAATCGCTCCGCAAAACAAGGAGTTTGCGGAGCTAAATAATAAACAAAATGGAAAATAAATTTACAGGAAAAGAAATTATTGCTTTAGGTTATAAACCAGGAAAATGGTTTCTAGAAGCAATAGCACATATTAATGATAATAAATTATCTGAACAAGAAACGATTGTTTACTTAAAACAATTTAAGGTAACAACTATTGATTTGTTAGAAAAACCTGCTGACTTAAAAATCAATATAAAAGCAGAAAATGATATAGAAGAAATAAACGTGAATTCTGTTGTAAAATCTATGGCAACATTAATGAAAACTCCAACCATTGTAAATGGTGCAATTATGCCAGATGCTTGTCCAACAGGTCCAGAAGGTACTGTTCCTGTTGGTGGAATAGTGGTGGCAAAAAATGCCATTCATCCAGGAATGCATAGTGCAGATATTTGTTGCTCTGTAATGTTAACAGATTTTGGAAAAACAAACCCAAAAGCAGTTTTAGATGCTGCACATTCTGTTACCCATTTTGGTCCAGGAGGAAGAGATAGAAACACACAATTTCGCTTTCCATCTGATTTATTAGCAGAAATAGAGGCAAATCCGTTTTTAAATAATCAAAAATCTATTTCTGCAGCCAGAAGTCATTTAGGTACACAAGGAGATGGAAACCATTTTTTATTTGTGGGGAAATCTAAAAACACAGGAAATACGATGTTAATAACACATCATGGTTCTAGAGGTTTTGGGGCAAATTTATATAGTAGAGGAATGAAAATAGCTGAACAATTTAGAAAAGAAATCTCCCCACAAACTTTAAAACAAAATGCGTGGATTCCTTTTGAAACAGAAGAAGGAAAAGCGTATTGGGAAGCTTTGCAAATTATTAGAAAATGGACAAAGAAAAACCACGAAGTTTTACACGATGCAACTTTGCATAAACTTAATATGCAATCAGAAAATAGATTCTGGAACGAACATAATTTTGTGTTTAAAGATGGCGATTTGTTTTATCATGCAAAGGGAGCAACTCCTTTAGATGCTAAGTTTATGCCAGATATAACTGGACCAAGATTAATACCTTTAAATATGTCTGAACCAGTTTTAATTGTTGAAGGAAAAACAACCAAAAATAATTTAGGTTTTGCACCACATGGAGCTGGTAGAAATGTAAGTAGAACGCAACACAGAAAAAGTAAAACAGGTACAGTTTCAGATATTTTTAAAGAAGAAACTAAAAATTTAGATGTTCGCTTTTTTTCTAATGAAATTGATATTACAGAGTTACCATCTGCATATAAAAATGCAGCAACTGTAAGAAATCAAATGGAAGAGTTTGGTTTAGGGAATATTGTGGATGAAGTGTTGCCTTATGGTTGTATTATGGCTGGTAATTGGCAAAAAAATGCACCTTGGAAAAATAGAAGAAGACAAGATAAAAGAAATAGAAATAATGGAAAAGATTAAAGAAAAATCTATTGATTTATTGTTGGGTATCATCTCAAAAGAAGATTTTGAGATGATACTTTATGAGAAAGTTAAATCAGAAGATTTAATTAAAAATAAATTACTTTTTGATTTGGTAAACATCAACTATAGAAATGATAATTTCAAAGTTTATTTATTAGAATTAATTCAAGAAAATTTTCCTGAAGAGACAATAATAATTTTAAAAATACACCATTATTCAACTTTGATAAAAGATGAAGATAATTATGATAAGATCTATAAAAATTTTTATCAAATCTATAAATTGATTGATTTTGATAAAGATTATCAATTATTATGGGATTTTTATGAGATTCAAACAAGATTAGATTTAGTTGGAATTAATTATGAAAAAGAAGAAAATGTTATCAGTAGTTTAAAAACCTTATGTAATAGAGTTTGTATTGAATTTAAATCATTAAAAGAACTAAAGGATAAAATTAATTTTTTGGTTGATGGTCTTAAAGAAGAAGAAAAAGTAGTTTTAGTTCAGGAGAATCAAGTAAAAACTAAAATAATTAATTCAAAAAAGTGGTATCAATTTTGGAAGTAAAAAAAAATCATTACATTTAAAATAAATTGCAAGAATTCTAAAAACTATGATACATTCTCAACAAGAACTCTTAGAAAAATCTATACTCTATTTTAAGCGAGGCGATTTTTCTTTAGGCTATAGATCCCTTTTAGACACGGCCTTAAATACAGATTCAGAAGAAATATTTTTAACAGTTTTAAAATTTGTAACACAATACGAAAACAAAAGTAGTGAAGATAAATCTTCGCTACTTTCTTTGTTTATAAATTGTGCTTCTGAAATACAAAAAGTTTTTATAGAAAATAAAAAGTTACTAGGTAAAACTCTTTTAAAAGCAGAAAATATCACTAAAAATTATAATAAGGGTAGGTTTGTTTTAGGGCCTGTAAATATAGAATTAAAAAAAGGAGATATTTTTGGTTTGGTTGGTGAAAATGGAAACGGAAAAACTACGCTTTTAACTATTTTAGCCTCTTTAATTCAGCAAACTTCAGGGGAGTTATCTTATTCTTTTTCAACAAAAAATAAAGATAAATACGATGTTCTGTCGAAACTAGTTTATATTCCACAAAGAACTCCAGTTTGGTATGGTAGTGTTTTAGATAATTTAAAATTTGCTTTGGTGCATCATGGCGTAAAGGGTAATAAAAACGATTTATTAGTTTTAATGATGGTTGCTAGATTTGGACTTTGGAAATACAAAGATTTAAAGTGGAGAGAACTGTCTTCTGGTTATAAAATGCGTTTTGAGTTGGCTAGAACTATGTTGCGTAGACCAGAAATAATTTTGCTAGATGAACCTTTGGCAAATTTAGACATACTAGCGCAACAAATTATTTTAGAAGATTTAAGAATGATTTCTAAATCGCCAGTTAACCCAATTGCTATGGTGTTTTCGTCACAACAACTCTATGAGGTGGAAAAGGTTTCAGATGAAGTTATTTATTTAAGAAACGGAAAACCTTCCGCCCACTTAAACCTTGAGAAAAAAGAAAAAAACAATGTAATTGTAGAAATTGACACAAAAAAATCAAGAGAAGAAATTGAACAAGTTTTTAATGAAAATCAACTAGAAAAATTAGAGTTTAATGGAGGTGTTTATATACTCTATTTTAAGGAAGGGTTTACCTTTAACGACTGTTTAATAACAATTTCTAAAAATGAATTTAGTGTACAATATATAAGAGATATTTCTAAATCTACAAGACGCTTTTTTGTTTACTAATCTAAAAAAAATGAAAATGAATTACGTAAATAAAATAAATAAATACCTTTTAGAACATTATCCACTTATTTGGAATACGCGTTTGGTTTGGATGATTGGGGTAAATATTTTAATTCATCTTATCTTTTTTATTATCGGATATAGTTCTGCAAATTCTACAGAAGATTTAAAGTTTTATAGTAGTTTAGAAAACTTCTTTTTTGAGAATTCTGCTGTATATTATAATTTTCTAATTTCGATATTTATATTATTAGTTTGGGTTATAAACTATTTAAGAAACAATGCTTTTAAAAATTTATACAGTTTACCCAAAAGCACTTTATTTAAACAATTCTGTATTATTTTTATCATATTTTTTATAAGTGTAACCCAATTCTTTTCTTTCAAAAAAGGTCTTGTCACAAAAATTAAATCATTGTACAGTTGGGAGGAGGTAAATAAAGATATTAAAACATTTAATAATGTAAGTTTATTTTTTATTCAATATCAAAGGGCTTATGAAATCGATAAAAAAGCATACCCAAAACCTTTTCCACTAAAAGTTGCTATTAATATAAATGATTTAAAAAATATTGATGAATCAAAACCATATATAGAATTTAAAGATTCTAAATTTCAATTTTATAAGGTTAATGAAAAACTGTGGTTAAAAGATTCAGAAAAAAATAAGTTTTTAAACGTTTACTCTAAAAATGATTTCAAATATAGAATTGTTGAAGATGTAAGTGATTTTAAAATTTTCTTAAATCCGTCTTTGTATAATTATTCTGAAACAAAATTTACAATAGGGCAAGATTCTACAGATTATAAAAAAAGACTGCTTTATTTTAAAAATATATTAGATAGTAAAGATGATTTTAAAATTCAGGAAGAATTACAAAAAGGAATCAATTTAGCAAACAAATATAAATTAAAACATAATTTAACAGCTAATAATTGGTTTCAGTTGATAAACAACAAACCTAATTATTTGCTTAAAGAATTGATAAATCCCTCTGAACCCATAAAGAAGAATTACAATACCTATGTAGAGAATAATTATAACAGTCGCTTTTCTGATGATATTCCTTATTCAAAAACATTATTTTTAGATTTTAGTAATTTAGATAATCTATTTAAAAACGTTTATTACTCTTACCATTCAGTTTTTAATTATATAATTTTTTGTGTATTACTAACTTTAGCCTTGTTTTTTAGCACATTATTATTTCTGTTTAAAACAACCAATACAAAATCTTTGTTACTTAGTATTGTTGCAAGTTTGGTAGTTTTGGTAATAATAGTTTGGTTTATGTCTAGTTCTAAATATTTTTTAGATGGGGCAAATGTTAGAGATTATAGAGAGTTTTTAATAATGATTTTTATTTCATTTACAATAATGCTTTTTAGCATTATAGCATATCTAAAAAACTGGAAAAAATTATTTATAACAATAACTTGGACTTTAGGAATTTTTGCAACACCAATTTTCTTTTTGTTCTCAGGTTTTGCATATAGTAGATTTCTAAGGAATTCGCATAAATTACTATTTCCTAAAGATTATAATTATATAAGTGATTTTGAAAATTGGTTTAATATTTTCGCTTTTTGGATAGTAATTCTTGTATGGATTTTAACCATATTTATTTATTCTATCTATATTAGAAAATTAAAAGCGAGAGCATCGTAATTATTCCAGTAACAAATTCAACGTCATTATATCTAAATTACCATCAGCAAAAAGATTATTTTTTTCTTCAAAACCTTTAATGGCATTTGAAGTTTCAGTTCTATACAAACCATCTATTTGGATATTAAAACCGTTTTTAACTAATAACTTTTGAACTTCATAAATTAATGCACTCTTATCGTTTTTGTAAAACTTTTTATCTTCTTTAAACATCGCTTTAATTAACTCTTTATAGCTATTATGCTCTTGTTCTTTTTTTAAAGCTTCTAGAGTTATTCCTTTTTTTTCTATCATTTTTATTTCTTGGTTGCTTAAACCTTTGGCTTTTAAATTTGCAGCATTCTCTAAAATGGTTTCATAATATTTTACGGTAGCCAATTTATCACTATATTTTTTTACTGAATTTTTAGTTTCATAGTCATCATCTTCTGGAGTTCTTACATCTATATCTTTTGCAGTCCATTGTAACATTACAAAGCTATTTAACTCTTCAACTGCCTTGTAATAATCGAATACAATTTCTTTATTGTGATAGTTTACGTCAATTTTTGCAGTTGTTTTATAATCTACATTGGGCGAGTTGTATCTTTTATATTCTTGGTATTTGCCAAAACCAATAAAAAAAGCAATAATTAAAAGTAGCAGTATAATTATCTGTTTCATAATAAAAGAAAGATTTTAGTTGATAAACAAATGTAACTATTTCTTATAAGAAAAACAGTAGTTTTTAGAAAGCCGTATTTTAATTAGACATATGAGAAGAGTATTCTTGTGGAATTTAAATTATTAAAATATAGCTATTTTAGAAATCTTTCTAGCTATGTTCTAAATTTTTAATTGGTTTTGGTATTTTTAATTTATTTTTCAATAGAGTTAAAATAACAGCTAATAAAGATAAATAGACTCATTTTACTAACTTAAATTTGTAAAGTTAGAAATCAACCTATTACATGTCTCCAAAAAAACTAAAAAAAAGAAAATATCGTTTCTTAAGAAGAACATTAAGAGTTTTTTTTGGCATTCTCTTTTTTTTATTTTTAATAATACTTTTTATTAGAAGTCCTTGGGGGCAAAATATTATTGTAAATCAGTTAGTAAGCTACGTTTCTGATAAAACAAACACAAAAGTAGCAGTAGAAAATCTTTTTATAACTTTTGATGGAAGTGTTCAGCTAAATGGTTTGTATTTAGAAGATAAAAAAGGCGATACATTATTGTATGCTAAATCTTTAGAAGCTAATATTCCTCTTTGGGAAACAATTAGAGGTACTGCAGTTGGCGTAGATAATTTAGATTTAGAAACCTTTAAAGCAAATATCGTAAGAAAAGATACTATTTCTGGTTACAATTTTCAATTTTTGATTGATGCTTTTGCTTCAGAAAACACAACTTCTTCTGCTAATGAAACCAGCTCAAAACCCGTAAATGTGGTTTTGGGTAATTTGTTTTTTAAAGACTTAGATGTGCTTTTTAATGATGATGTTATAGGAATTGATAGCCGTTTTAAAGTAGGCGAGTTAGATGCAGAAATACAAAAAACAGATTTAGAAAATATGGCGTTTGATGCAAATAGCATTCAACTATTAAATTCAGACATAAAATTTATTCAAAAACCATCACAATTAACAGATACTGCTGCAGCAACATTACCAAAATTCTCTTTAAATAATATAAAAGTTAAAAATGTAAAAGCTTATTACGAATCAGAAGTTAGTAAATTAAATTCTGTTTTAGAAATTGTCGATTTTTCTTTAGAAAGCACACAAATAGACTTAACAAAACAAGTGTTTGATTTAGAAAAAATAGCACTTCACAATTCAAAAATAACAATTAATACGTTTAAAAATACAACTGTAAATTCTCAAAATAAAATACAAAACTCAGCTATTGAGTGGCCAGAAATTACACTAAATATTAACGAAATAGATTTTAAAAATAATAAAATCGGGTATTTTGAAAATAATGCAAAACAACAAAAAAATGCATTTAATCCAAAAGCAATTTCGATTGATGATTTTACTTTAAATGCGACAAATATTTCTTTAGAAAATAAAAAAGCAAATGCCAACTTACAGCAATTTAGTTTTAACGAAGTTTCTGGTTTAAATTTACATCAATTTACATTTGAATTGGAAGCAACCGATTCTAAGTTAATATTAAATAATATTGATTTTGGCTTAAATGAAAACGCACTTTCAGGAAACTTAGCGTTAAATTATGCATCGTTAAATCAATTGTTAAAATCAGCTGAACAAACAAAGATTGCTATAAATATTCCAACATTTACAGCATCCTTAAAAGAAGTTTTTAAATTTCAACCTTTTTTAAAGGAAAATGTTAATTTAAAAAAAGCAAGTAAAAAATTGATTTCTGGAAACATTAAACTTTCAGGGAATTTAGCAACTCTAAATCTTCAAAAAGCAACTATAAAATGGGGGAAAAATACATCACTTTTTACGACAGGAACTTTTAAAAACATTACAAATCCTACTGAATTAATTGTTAATATTCCAAATTTTAAAGTCGATACAAAACGTTCAGATATCAATCAATTTATAGACGAAAAAGAATTTGGAGTTCAGTTGCCAAAAAACGTTTTACTTACAGGAAATGTAGCTGGTTCTTTAGAAAATATTTCCTCAAAAATAAAAGTGGAAACTACCCAAGGAATCGCAAAAATAGAAGGAAGTTTTAAGAATAAAAAAACAATAAGTTATGATGCAGTTGTTAAAATTGATAATTATAAAGTAAATGAATTATTAAATAATCCTAATTTTGGTAAACTTAGTGGAACGTTAAAATCAAAAGGAAGCGGAAAAAATATAAATAATTTAGATGCAAATTTAGAAGCAAAAGTTTCTAAATTCACCTTAAATAATTATGCAGTCAAAGATTTAATAATTGATGGTGAACTCAAAAATGGTGAAGGAGAAATTTCATCAAAATATAAAGATGAAAACTTAAATATAGCCTTAAATGGAGATGTTTCTTTAGATTCTATAGCATCAAAAGCTTCTATAAATTTAGATGTTATTGGAGCAAATTTACAAGCTTTGGGTTTAATGAATAGAAATGTAAAAACAGGGATGGATATTTCTGTAGATTTTGAAGGAAATTCAGCAGAATATAAATTGGATGGAAACATTAAAAACGGTGTAGTTGTGTATGATAATAGAACTTATCTTTTGGGAGCCATAAAAGCAAATGGTTACGTAAATAAAGATACAACGTCTGTTTTTATAAAAAATAAAATGTTAGATTTTAAGTTAGAATCTAATACAGATCCACAAACTTTCTCTAAGGCTTTAGAACGACATATTACCAGTTATTTTTATAGAGATAAACCAATATCGGATACTATTAAAAACCCAGTACATTTAAAATTAGAAAGTAAAATTTCTCAATCTGCATTGTTAAAAGATGTGTTTTTAGTCAACGTAAAAGATATAGATACCATAGATGTATCTTTAAATTTTAAGGAAAAAGGTAGGCAGTTAAAAGCAAACATAACAGTACCACATATCAATTATAGTGGTAATGAGTTAGATAGTTTGGCGTTTTCTATGAACACAAATAAAGATAATTTTAATTTCGATTTAGGCTTTAAAAATATTACTGCAGGTCCATTAAATGTGCCAAGAACATACATTACAGGAAATCAAAACAATAATGAATTATCATTAAATTTTACGGGTTCTTATAAAGGAAAAACCTTAATGAATGTAAATTCAAAAATTACTGGAAACAGAGAAAAACTAAAATTTATAGTAAATAGAGATAGCTTAATTTTAAATAAAGAACGATGGTCAATTCCAACAAATAATGAGATTATACTGGTAAATAATAATTTAGAATTTAAAGATTTTATAATCTCAAAAGGCGATCAATCTATTACAATTACTGATAAATTACCCAAAATAAGTAAAAAGCATATTGCAATAGAGTATCAAAATTTTAATATAAATGAAGTTTTTAATTATCTAAACCCAGAAACCGAAATTGCCTCGGGTATTTTAAATGGAAACTTTATTTTAGAAGATCCTTTTGAAGATACAGGTATTATTGCAAATCTTAATATTACGAAATTAGAGACGTTAAAAACAAATTTAGGGACTTTAAACATAGCAGCTAAATCATTAGGAAACAGTAAATACGAGTTTAATGCAGATTTAAAAGAGGGCGATGTAAATCTAAATCTAAATGGAGATTATTTGGTAAATAATGCAGAGGCAAACTTAAATTTAGATTTGGTAATAAATCAATTTAAGATGAGCGCTTTAAATACATTATCTTTTGGAGAAATTAAAGAAACAAGTGGTAGTTTCTCTGGGCAGTTTAAAGTAACAGGAACAACCACAGAACCAAAATATAAAGGTGAGTTAAATTTTAACAATGCAGCTTTTAATATTTCTAAACTCAACACAAAGTTTTTATTACAAGAAGAGACTTTAAAGGTAGATAATAGTGGGCTTGTGCTAAATAATTTTACAGTTTTAGATGAAAATAAAAATACCTTACTATTATCAGGAAAAATCGGTACAAAAAGTTTTTTAAACCCAACGTTTGATGTAAACCTAAACGCAAAAAATTTCCGATTATTAAATGCCACCAAAGAGGACAATGAATCTTTGTACGGAACCGCAACTTTTAATATGGATGCCAAACTTACGGGCGATTTACAAATACCAAAATTAGATACAAAACTAAAATTAGGAGAAGGTACAAATGTAACTTATGTAATGCCAAGTACCTATGCCAATATAGAAGAAAGAGAAGGCGTAGTTGCTTTTGTAAATAGAAAAAAACCAAATACTATTCTAACAAAAACAGAAGAACAAACAGCTAACATAACTGGTTTTGATATTTCAGCAAATTTAAAAATTGATAAAAAAGCAGCAGTTACAGTGGTTATAAATAAAGATACTGGCGATAATTTTAAAGTATCTGGAGATGGCGATTTTAATTTTACAATGGTGCCAAATGGGCGAATAAATTTTACAGGTGCTTATGAAATTAATGATGGTCATTACGAGTTGAATCTTTACAATTTAGTAGATAGAAAGTTTTTATTAGCTAAAGGAAGTCGTGTAAGTTGGTCTGGAGATCCTTTTGAGGCAGCACTCGACGTAAAAGCCATTTATAAATTAGAAACTTCGGCATCGCCATTAATGGCCTCGCAAATATCTAATGCAGATGTATCAATTAAAAATAAATACAAACAAGTATTACCTTTTCAGGTGTATCTAAACATAGATGGCGAATTATTACAACCTAAAATATCTTTTGCATTAGATATGGCAGAAGAAGAACGTGGTGCTGTTGGAGGTCAGGTTTATGGTAGAGTACAACAAGTAAATCAACAAGAAGCAGAATTAAATAAACAGGTTTTTTCGCTATTAGTTTTAAATAGATTTTATCCAGATTCTGGTAGTGATGGTAGTTCAGGTGGTTTTGCAACAATTGCAAGAAATAATTTAAACGATGCTATTTCTGGGCAATTAAACGCTTTTTCAAACAAAATTTTAGGAGGTTCAGGTATTGAGTTAGATTTTGGGTTAAATAGTTTTACAGATTATCAAGGTGATGCTCCTACAGACAGAACTCAGTTAGATATTGCAGCACAAAAAAAGTTATTTAATGATAGGTTAACAGTTAGAGTAGGTAGTGAAGTAGATGTTCAAGGAGGTAATACAACAGATCAAAAATCGCCATTAATAGGTAATGTTAGTTTAGAGTATAAAATTACAGAAGATGGTAGATATCGATTAAAAGGTTTTAGAGAAAATAAATTTGAAAATGTAATTGATGGACAAACAATTGTAAGTGGTATCGCATTAATTTTTACCCAAGAATTTAATGAATTTAGCCAACTTTGGAATGCTATTTTGCGTTCTCAAAAGAAGAAAGAGCAACAAAAAAGTACTAAGAAAAAGAATTAAGTTTTGAAAATAAAATTAACATATTTTACATATTTATTATTTTTAGTTGCCATGTTGTATTCGTGTAGCATACAAAAATACATCCCAGAAGAAAAACGTTTGTATACAGGAGCTACCATTAATTTAGATGCAGATTCTACAGTACAAAAAGTAAGCGAACTAAAAACAGATTTAGAAAATACTTTACGCTCAGAGCCAAACAGTAAGTTTTTAGGGATGCATTTGGGCTTGTACTTTTATTATAAAAATCAACAAGATAATCCAAATTTTATCAACAGATGGTTGTTTAAAAAGCTTGGGCAGAAGCCTGTATATCAGTCAGATGTCGAAGTTTATGAAATGCAAGAAATTCTTAGAAATCGCCTAGAGAATCATGGCTTTTTCTACAGTAGAGTAACATCATCTTTTACAGAGAAAGCAAAAAAAGCCTCTTTAATTTACAGTTTAAAAGTTCCTGATCCTTACAGGATGGAAACCTATCAAATAGATAGTATGGTTGCACCTGTTTATAAAGATATTTTAGAAGCAACAAAAAAATCTCCATTTAAAAAAAATATGCGTTTTAGTTTGGCGAATTTAAAGCAAGAAAGACAAAGATTAGATGGAGAATTAAAGAAAAAAGGGTATTATAACTTTAATGGTGATTTTTTACTTTTTGAGGCCGATACAAATCAATATAAAAACAAAAAATTCGATTTGTTTTTAAAAATGAAAGCAGAAGTTCCTAAAAAAGCGACAGTACCTTATAAATTACAACGAATTAACGTGTATCCAGATTATGATTTAAGAGATACTACAAATACAAAAGAAAATCGCTTTAAAAACAAAAGCTACTTTCAAGATACTGTTTTTTTTAAACCAAAGTATTTAGATGAATTTATCACCCTAAAAGAAGGTGAGTTTTACAATCCAATAACGTCTAAAAATACAGCAAGACGTTTGTCTGGAATAGGAACTTACAAATACGTAAACATTCAATATAAAGAGTTAGACAAAGCTTTAACTGATAGTTTAGGCGGTTTAGAGGCAAATATATTTCTATCACCATTAACAAAACGTGCAATAAGAGCAGAGTTACAAGCGGTCACAAAATCTAATAATTTTGCAGGCCCAAAATTAGGATTAACCTACAGTAATAGAAATTTATTTAAAGGAGGAGAAACATTAAATATAAGATCAAACATAGGTTATGAAACTCAAATTTCTAAAGCAGATAATTTAGGTTTAAGTAGCTTAGAGTTAGGCTTAGAAACAGAACTTATTTTTCCGAGAGTAATTGCTCCTTTTTCGTTTAAAGAAGATTTTTTTGAATATTCTATTCCTAAAACCAAAACAAGTCTAGGTGTAACTTATTTAAGTAGAAGTAAATTATATACACTGCTATCTGGAAATTTATTTTTTGGATATGTTTGGAATGCCAATAGGTATATTACTTATGAAATAAACCCAGTTTCTGTAAATTATACAAGACTTTCTAATACCACAGATACTTTTAAAGACATTTTACAAAAAAATCCCTTTTTACAGCGTAGTTTCGATCAGCAATTTATTTCTGGACTCACATTTTCATTTACTTACAATGAAATGATAAATGCTAATAAAACGCATCAATTTTTTGCAAATTCTACTTTAGATGTTGCAGGAAACTCCATAAGTTTATTCGGCAAAGAAACAGAAGTAGGAAAACCCAAAAAGTTTTTAGGCTTGCAATATGCACAATATGCAAAATCGGATGTAGATTTTAGGTATCATTATAATTTTGGTAAAAATAAAGAACAAACCATAGCAACTAGATTTTTTGCAGGCTTTGGTCATGCTTATGGAAATTCGGATGTAGTTCCTTTTGTAAAACAATATTTTTCTGGAGGGCCTTATAGTGTAAGAGCTTTTCAAATCCGTTCTTTAGGTCCTGGAACTTATAACGAAAATAACGACCCTCAAACAAATGGAACTTTTTTTGATAAAACAGGTAACATTCGTTTAGAAGCAAATATGGAATATCGATTTCCTTTATTTTCTTTCTTTAAGGGAGCTGTTTTTGCTGATGCTGGTAACGTTTGGAATTCAGTGGCAAATCCTGCTTTTGAAGATGCTCAAGGAAATCAAACAGATGTATTTACCTCTAATTTTATAAATGAATTGGGTATGGGAGCAGGAGTAGGTTTGCGAATAGATGTACAAGGATTTGTAATTCGTTTTGATTTGGCAGCACCTTTTCATGATCCATCCTTTAAAAAAGGAGAACGTTGGAATTTTAGAGTAGATGAACCCGTTTTAAACTTTGCAATTGGGTATTCTTTTTAAATTGATGTCTTTTTTAATTTAAAAGCTCTTTATCTTTAATTCTAAAGCAATTTTCTTCTCCTAAAAAATTAGGGTTGCCAAACTCTTCAGACCAAAAACCCTCTAAAATATCTTTAGTAATACATTTGTAAACTACAACACCTTTATAAATATCGTTTTCATCACCTTGATATTCAAAATTAATAACTAATATATTGTTTTTAAAAAAACCAGTACCAAATTGCTGTTGATTTTTATTAATTACCCATTTTGCTACAATTCTATGGTTGTTTTCTAAAGATAAATGCAATGTGCCTTTGTAAATATTTTCAGAATCATTTTGGTTTTTTCCAATAATCTGATAATCTCCAATGATGTCTTCTGTAGTCATAACTATTTGTAATAAATCCTTATTTTTAATTTCACTTATCGTAAATTACCCATATCTATTTAAGAATGAAAATAAAAAAAGTGCGTTTTACATTTAAACTAAAACAAAACAATAAGCAAAGCTGCAATATTACTAATTTTTATTAAATCAATATTATTTTTGAAAAAAGCAGGTAATTTTTAATAGTTGTTTTTTCAATTAAAATTGTATTAGTAGTTTTTTTTTTCTTGATATTTCATCTACACTTTTTTTGTTTTTAACTTTAGTGAATTGTGTTTTAGATTTTATCGTTATTATTGTAATATAAAACTCCTATTAAATGAATGAAAATTTAAATATTTTATTTATCGAAGATAATCTAATTGAGATTATGAAAATGAAACGTACAATTTCATTTCTCAAATTAGACCATAAACTTCAAGAGGCAAAAAATGGAGAAGAAGCTTTAGAAATTTTAAAAGATAAAAGCAAACTTCCTGATATTATTTTGTTAGATTTAAACATGCCAAAAATAAGTGGTATCGAGTTTTTATCAATAATAAAAGAAAATAAGGTTTTAAGAAACATACCTGTTATTATTTTAACAACATCAGACAATCAAAAAGATTTGATAGAATGTTTTAAAATAGGTGTCTCTGGTTATATTTTAAAACCCTTAAAATATGATGATTATGTTGCGAAAATTGAAAAAGTACTTAATTATTGGAGTGCAAATGAATTAAAAAAGTATTAAAATGAAAGGTATTGTTTTTACAGAATTCTTAGATTTAGTTGAAGATAAATTTGGCTTGGAAATGGTTGATAAAATTATTTCTGAATCGAAACTAGAATCTGAAGGCGTGTATACATCTATAGGAACCTATAGTTTTTCTGAAATGTTACAATTGTTAACACATTTGAGTAATTATACAGATATATCTATCGATAATTTATTATTAGTTTACGGAGAACACTTTTTTTCGGTTATAGAAACTAGTTATC
>NZ_CBFHJT010000064.1:15033-18821 GCF_965656025.1 Polaribacter sp. | reverse complement strand
GTAATAGATTGGTTACCTCTAAATAAAATAGATAAAGATGGTACTATTACAATTAAAGTAAAAAATAGTTCATTAAAAAACAGTAAAATTTTTATAGAAGGTGCAACAGAAAATGGTAATTTTATCTCAAAAGAATTAGATTTAAAACCTACTAATTAAAAACCGATTTACTTTTTAATGCTCAAAATAGCATATCACCCAATATACAAACACCCATTACCAGCAAATCATCGTTTTCCTATGGAAAAATATGATTTGCTACCACAACAATTAGTGCATGAGGGTACTTGTACTCCAGAAAACTTTTTTGAACCTAAAAGACCCAATAACAAACACTTTTTTACGGTTCACAGTCCAGAATATTATTTCGATTTATTAAACATTACACTCTCACAAAAAGCAGCAAGAAAAATTGGTTTCCCCTTATCTGAGGTTTTAGTAGAAAGAGAAATGATTATTGCAGATGGCACTATGAAAGCCTCTGAATTTGCCATAAAAAATGGAATTGCAATGAATATTGCAGGTGGCACACACCACGCTTTTTCTGATAGAGGAGAAGCTTTTTGTATGTTAAACGACCAAGCCATTGGCGCAAAATATTTACAAAAAAAAGGTTTAGTTCATAAAATACTAATTGTTGATTTAGATGTGCATCAAGGAAATGGTTCTGCAGAAATATTTCAAAATGACGATTCCGTTTTTACATTTTCTATACATGGTAAAAGCAATTATCCTTTTATTAAAGAAACATCAGATTTAGACATCCCTCTAGAAAATAATACAAAAGATGCTGAATATTTATCCATTTTAAAAGAGACCTTACCAAAACTCATACATCAAGAAAAACCAGATTTTATTTATTATTTATGTGGTGTAGATGTAATTGAAACAGACAAATTGGGTAAATTAAGCTTAACAGTAAATGGTTGTAAAGAAAGAGACCGTTTTGTTTTACAGACTTGCTTTGAAGCTAAAATTCCTGTAATGTGTTCTATGGGTGGTGGCTACTCACCAGATATTAAAACTATTGTAAATGCACACGCAAACACCTTTAGATTGGCACAAGATATTTATTTTTAAATGCATTAACCTTTATTTCTATTGCGTTATATTTTTATTAGTTTCTTACGTTAATTTGTAGAAACTAAAAATAATATAAATGAAAAAGATAATTGCTTTGTTATTTGCTATCACACTTATTTCTTGTGGGGCATCTAAAAATATTAAATCTAAAGAAAAAACCATTAAAGGAAATTGGGTTTTAAACAACATAACCTATAGCAAAACAGGTACTTATAATGTTACTCTTTTTAATGATACTACTAAAGACTGTCTAGAAGGCAGTACTTGGAAATTTGTTCCAAATAACAATACAGGTACTTACAATGTAACCAAAGAAAATTGTATTAAAGGAGAAAGAGAGTTTGTTTTTGTTATACAAGAAATGGATGCCATTTCTGGCTACTTCGATTTTTTACTAAAACCTAAAAAAAATGCCAATAATATTGGTTTTAGAGTTGATTTAACTAACTTGAATCGAAACAATATGCAATGGCAACAAAATTTAAATGTAGATGGAACACCTTTTATAATTAACATGAACTTTACTAAACAATAAATATGAAAAAGATAATAAAACAAATAACTTTATACATATTAATTACAACATTAATGTTGGGCTTTACTAGTTGTGAAGCCACTAAAAATGCAAACAATAAGCAAAAAGGGGGCGTAATTGGTGCTGGTGCTGGTGCTTTAATTGGTGTTATTATTGGTAACAATGTAGGCAGTGGAAAAAACGGAAAACTTGGTGCTTTAATTGGTGGTGTAATTGGTGGTGGTGCTGGTGTTTTAATTGGTAAAAAGATGGATGAACAGGCTAAAAAAATTGAAACTGAAATACCAGGAGCTAAAGTAGAAAGAGTAGATAATGGTATTGTAGTTACTTTTGATGAAAATAGTGGTGTTTATTTTGATACCAATAGATCTAATGTAAACGCAAAATCTCAGGAAACCTTAAATAAACTATCTAGTGTTTTTAAAGAGTTTCCAAACACTAAAATAGTTGTTGTTGGGCATACGGACAGTATTGGTAAAGAAACTTATAATATGGAACTTTCTAAAAAAAGAGCACAATCTGTAACCAACTATTTAGTAACTAATGGTCTATTAAGTTCTCGTTTTGAAACTTTATGGTATGGAGAAAATCAACCAAAATATAACAACTCTACTTCAGAAGGTAGAGCAAAAAACAGACGTGTAAATGTAGCTATTGTACCCAATGAAAAAATGATAGAACAAGCAAAACGAGAAATTGGGCAATAGATATTGTCTCTTAAAAAAAAAGTCGCTTTTAGCGACTTTTTTTTGCTTATTAATTATCCTATTATAGTACTTTTTTCTAAATTACTTACAAAAGGTTGGTTATACAATCTTTTGCCTAAAGCAGCATTAATTGCGTTAGCAACTGCGCCACCTGCAGGAGGCAAACCAGGTTCTCCTAAACCAGTTGGTGATAGTTCATTTTCTATAAAATGTACTTCTACTTTTGGAGTTTCGCCCATTCTAATTAGTCTATAGGTATCAAAGTTTTTAGATTGTGGTTTACCGTCTTTAAAAGAAAAATCAGCGTACATTGCATGCCCAATACCGTCTAAAACACCACCTTCTACTTGGTTTTTAGCTCCTGTTGGGTTTACCACAACACCACAATCTACAGCAACAGTAACTTTTTTAATTACAGGAAAACCATCTTTTAACTCAATATCTGCAATTTCTGCAACATGTGTGTTATGAGAGTAGTAAGCTGCAAAACCTTGATACACTCCATTTGATGATTTTTGCCAATTTGCTTTTTGCCTTACTAGTTTGATAACATCTTCCATTCTTTTACCAGAATACTGAATTTTTTTATCACTCGTGTTTTTAACTTTTTGTAATAAATCTAAACGTAATTGAATAGGGTCTACTTTTAATTTTGTAGCTAATTCATCAAAAAAGCTTTGTTCTGCGAACGCTAAAAAGTTGGTATAAGGCGCTCTCCAAGCACCAGTTGTAATATTACTTTTATAGTTACCCGTTTCAACTTTATAATTTGGAATACAACCTGCTGGAAAAAAATTAGGAATTGAGCCATACATACTGCTATTCATGGCAGCCTCTTTTAAATAATAACCTGTAACCTTACCATCTTTTAAAGATGCTTTAAATCTATATTTTACAGAAGGTTTGTAAACCCCTGTAGTCATATCATCTTCTCTTGTAGAAACCATTTTTATTGGTTTTTTTACTTTAGCTGATATTTCTGCAGCCTCAATAGCAAAATCAGCATATAATCTTCTTCCAAAACCACCACCCATTCTTGTCATTTCTACAGAAATATCATCTTTTTTTCTATTTAAAAGTACTGCTACAGATTTTTGTACTTCACCAGGTGTTTGAGTAGGACCAACCAACGCTACTTTATCTGCAGTAACATTTGCATAAAAATTCATGGGTTCCATACAATTATGAGGTAAAAAAGGAGAAGAATAAGTTCTTTCTAAAACGGTATCTGCCTCTTTAAATGCTTTTGTAATATTGCCATCTTCTCTTAGTACATTACTTTTTTTTCCATCTAAAATATTTGTTAGTTTTTGGTGATGTAATTCTGTACTCTCTAATTTAGACGTGTCTTTCCAAACAGCTTTTATTGCTTTTTTAGCTTTTATAGCTGCCCAAGTAGAAGTTGCTAAAACAACAACTTTATCACTTTCACTTAACGCTACTGTCCAACTTACATAGCCTTG